>CAJWOS010000262.1 GCA_913044235.1 uncultured Pseudomonadota bacterium | reverse complement strand
CGATGCTTCCTGTCACCCCAAGCAGGAGAATCAATACTGAGCTGGGTTGGATGTTTTTGTGCATCGCTTCTCTCGCCTGAGGACCGGCATAGCATACCCGACTTGGTGGTGCGCGACCGGTGGGGCTGAGGCTCGGAGAAAACCACAGCAGGCGCTCATGGGGCGTCGGCGACCAGGACTCGGGCGTGCGGACGGTGGGAAAATGCCCCCGGCGGCCAGGTGTCCAAGAAGGTCTCGCGCAGGGCAGCGGTCTTCTCCGGGTACCGCACCAGCCGGGGCTGCCAGGGCCCGTCCGACACCATGGCGCGCCAGAATTCCAACGGTCCGGCATGGGTGATGCTGTAGGGGACCAGAGCGTCGGAGACCACCGTAGCGTGTGCCTGCACGGCGTTGTGAAGGCGTGCATTCCAGTCGCTCGAGCGGGTGCCGAAGAGCTCTTGGGTGGGTGCTCGGAGGGCATCGTATGGACCCTCATCTTGGATGTCAGCGGTCCACACGGCCACCGCCAGCCGACCGCCAGGCGAGAGCGCCTGGCACCACCTCGAGAGTGCTGCCGCCGGATTTGGAAGCTGCTGGAGACCAAAGCACGAGACGACGGCTGCCCAGGTGCCTGGCAGTGTGGAAGCATCGCCGACGATGAAGCGCACATTGGGTGCTGCAGTCTGGCGCGCCACTTCGATCATGCCCGCAGACAGGTCGATTCCCACCAGCTCACGCTCGGGGTGGCGGTCTGCGAGCACGCTGAGCTCGGCACCGGTCCCGCAGCAGGGCACGGCGATGGGACCTGGCGGCAGCGGGCCCAGGGCATCGACCGTGTGGAGAACCCAGGGGCGAAAGCGGGGAACCCAGTAGCGCGCATAGCCGGCCGCCACGGTGTCCCAGGACTGAGCGAGGATGGACATGCCCGCACCATAGCGCCCTTCGGTGGTCCGGTGTGTGCACATCGACCGTGCGGCGGAGCACCACGTTGTGCGGGAGCCCCGATGGGGTGGGATGGTAGGCTCGGGTCTGCCTCGGGCATCCGGAGGCGCGCCGACGCTTGGCGGGGAGTCTCTATGCTCGAGAACTGGATTCTGCGCGGCATCGAGCGCGCTGCGGGCTTGCCCGCTGCGCTCAGTGTGGTGGGAGTGTGCTTGCTGGGTGGGCCTGCCCATGCCGCCGACACCTGGACCCACATCGCAACGGGGGTGGACTACCTGCACCGCGTTGAGTCGGGCAGCCTGCCGCAAGACATCCACGTGGCGAAGATCGACCTCACCAATCCCTTGATGAGCGTGCACGCTTCGAACGACCTGTCCACTGAGCGCGGCGTGAACACCCGCACCTTTGCCACAAGCTCCGGTGCCATCGCGGCCATCAATGGGGACTGGGGAGCTTCGTCCACCACCGTGCCCATCAGCCTTGCGATCGGTGACAGCAACATGTGGAATCCCCACTTCACCGATCCGTCGGTGGGCGGTGCATGGGGATTCTTCGCTTGCGACATCTTCAACCGGTGCGAAGCCGGCACCCGCCCCCCGTCCGACCTGGGCTTTGCCTACCCCTTCTTGGCGCCGTACCGATACTTCAACGCGGTCGGGGCCAATGGCATCCCCTTGATCGAAGAGGGTGCCCGGGCCACGGGCTGCTTCGACACCGTGCGCAACCCTCGCTCGGGGATCTGCGTGGATGCCAACCGGGAGACCCTCTACATGTTCGCCGTTGATGGCCGGAGCTCGACCGCCTCGGGGATGACCTGCGACGAGATGCGGGACCTGGCGGCCGACCTGGGGTGCTACGACGCAGCAATGCTCGATGGGGGCGGCAGCACCACGCTCGTGGTCGACGGCTCGGTGATGAATGACCCTTCGGACGGCAGCTTGCGCAGTCGTCCCAACCACATCGGCGTCATTCTGGCCAGCACTGCCGACGCAGAGTGCACTTCCATTGGCTCGGGACGATGGTGCGATGGCACGGAGATCAACACCTGCAGCGGCGGTCGCTACCTTGGCTCTGGCGACTGTGCCTTGTTCGGTGCCACCTGTGAAGAAGACGGTGACTGGGCCTACTGTGTGCACATGAACTGCCCGGACGGCGACGGGAATGGCTCGGAGTGCCTGAGTGAGACCGAGGTGCGCACCTGCACCGATGGCTGGCTGTCCGATGGCGACTGCGCTGTTTTTGGGCTCGCGTGTGGCGAGGACAGCACTGGTGCCTCCTGCTTGGACAGCCGATGCACGAGCGGACCCAACTCTGGATTCTGTGTTGATGCCACCACGGCGGCCCAGTGCACCGCGGGCGTGTATGCCGAGACCACCTGTGTGGACGACGAGGCCTGTGTGGTGGATGGACTCGACGCCGCGTGCTCTGCGCCCGAGGCGGAGCCCGAAGACTCAGGCGACAGCGACACCAGCGAGGATGGCGGAGACGGAGCGGGTGGCGAGGCCGATGGGAGTGAAGACGAGAACACCGGCGGCTCCACGGCCGGTGGCAGCGCCGGTGATGCGGATGCGGCGCCGGAAGACATCTCCGATGCCACTGGACCGGGCACGGCAGCCAGCGACAAGGGCGGCTGTGCCTCGGTTGGCGGTGCCGCAGGGTCAGCCGCTTGGGTGCTTGCGCTGGGCGTGCTGGCTCGGCGTCGTCGGGTGTCCGCAGTGCTCAAGACCGTGCCCGAGACCGAACCGGGCAGCCCCAGTGCATGGGCAACGCAGGATCCGTCGGTTTTCCGGCTGGATGGATGATAGGGAAGACCCGACCACGAGGGTCTTTGGGGCCATTCCGTCGCTCTATCGCTGGGCGGTAACTCAGGCAGGCCCGTGCACGCGTCGCTGCACAACCGGTGTGATGCCGACCAGGAACTTTCGGAGGACCTGGTCGCCGCATGCCCGGTGGTGTCGGTGGTTGGGGGCACGGAACAGGGCGGACAGCTCGGCCTTTGACAGGCTGATGCCGCCGTGCTGCAGCGCCTTGAGCATGTCGGTGTCTTTGAGCTTGAGCGCGATGCGGAGCTTCTTGAGCACTTCATTGTTGGTGAGGGGTACGCGCGGTGGGACGGGCGCACCGGGCGGGCGGGGGCCGCGGAGCCGGATGACGAGGCCGTCCAAGAAGGCTTCAAGGATGTGGTCGTCGCAGAACACAGCGCCTCGTTCTTCTTCTCGCTTCATCCGCGCGCGGGCGCTGCTTGGCGACAGGCGTTGGCCACCCAGAGCCGTCACCTCTGCGACGTCTGCAAAGGTGTAGCTGAACATGTAGGCAAGGCGGCGCAGGATGGCGTTGTTGTCCAAGTGGGTGTCCTCAATCCGGAGAAGGGCGCGCGCGGCGGGCTGGTGGTGCTGTGCTTGTGGGGGCCCGGTACTGTGGTGCATCCGCTGCTACCAGCCCATGGGCATGGAAATTGGGGTTCGTGGGTGGACACGCCGAGGTGGAGGGCGCTTGCATGTCGGGGCAGACCCATCGGATGGGCTTATCGAGTGGGCGATGCAGAGGCTGCCTCGGGTGTGCTCGGGCACTCGATGGGGTGGCTCGGCGGAGGAGGGTCGCCCTCCCATGGGCGGCAGCGGCACGTGCCGTCCGGCTCGCGAGAGAGCACGCCGAAGCCGCATGCGACAAACGATGGGTGCTGCATCTCGGGCGTACAGGGCACCGTGAGGGTCTTTCCTTTGGCGCCGGGAGGGAGCGGCTCTTGCGGAGGCACCCGCACATAGCAGCGGCCGTCTCGGGTGGTGAACAGTCGTCCGAGCTGGGCTGCGCGTGCGTTGAGCTCGCCGGCCACCATCAGGTTGGGCTGGGTGATCTCGCCGGGTTTGTTTGCGGTCTCTACCGGGGTCGCGGGCGCTTCATCGCTGCCCCCACAGCCGAGGAGCCACATCGCCGCCCATCGTGCGTGCCACTGCATGCCGCTCCTCCTTCGGGTCACAAGCTGCCGTGGTGAGCATACAACGGCCTCAGTAGGTCGCCGCCATGCCTACGGTGGTCATCATGCCGGCGATCGAAGACAGCCCCTGGTTCCATGGCAGGGTGGCTTCGTGCTGGTCGTAGACGGCGGAGACGGTGATGATGGCCTGCTTGTTGCCCGACCATCCCGTGAAAGACGAGCCGTCGAAATCGAACTCGCCGTCGTCATTCACGGCGCAGAAGACCGTCTCAAAGCCGTCGTCGGCGGCGCTGTTTTCGATGGTCATGGCGATGAGCACCCAGTCGGCACCCGTGGGGGTCCACTGGAAGGTGTGGAACTGGCTCACGAACGGGTTGTCGGTGCTGGAGATGGGGGGATTGGAGACCGATGGGGCGGCTTCGGGCATGTCGAGCACCGCGGCCACATCGTCGCTGGGCAGGATGCCTCCCAGGCCGAGCAGGTCGTAGCGGCTGCCTGCGGTGACCTCGGGGGCCTCGGCGGTGAAGCCCATGCCGTCGTAGACCAGCTCGAGGGAAGCGCCCGCACTGGGTTGCAGTGTGATGGCGGCCACGCCTGGGTCGAAGAACACAAAGCTGGCCTCGCTCGTGGCGGTCTCGGAGCGACAGGTCTCGAGCGTGGGGGTGAAGCGCTCGTACCAGCGGTGCTGGTGGGGCTCCGTGAAGTAGACCGTGGCGCGGTGGAGGTCGTCGGGGGTGCCGCCGTCCCAATAGGTTCCGGTGTGATGGGCCCGCTCCACGACCCCCACCAGTCCGTACCGGCCTCGCGCGTCTTCCCAGTAGCGGAAGGCATCGGCGCGGTCGCCGCGGCCGGTGGTGGTCTCGACCGAGACCGCGGCGAGGCCGGCTTCTGTGGTGGCGGGGGTGGTGACCACCAGCTCGGTCGCACTGGCGCTGGCCACGATGGCAGTCGCGCCCGCAAGCTGAACCACAGCGGTGGTGTCGAAGGGCCCGCCGGTGAGCGTGACGGTGTCGCCGCCGGCCGTGGTGCCGTAGGCGGGTGTGATGGTGTCGATGGCGATTTCGAGGAGATCCCCCGAGCCGTCGTCTCCCGAGCCGGACCCGGTGCCGGCGCCGGAGCCTCCAGAAAAGCCAGTGTCCACGGGACCATCCGTGGTGCCGCCACTTCCGGCGGGTGCCTCCTCGACCGGCTCGGTCGCCGTATCGGCGGCCTTGTAGTCCCACAGACCACAGCCGCCTCCGATCGCGGCCATCGAGAGCAGTGCTGCGAGACCAGCCCGTGTCGGCGTGTGCATGTGGGAGTTGGGGTCCATCGCAGGGCCACTAACCGGCCCACCCACCGGAGTGTGCGGCCTGCGGCTGCGGCCGGATGCAATGAACCCCGCCTCATCGAAGATGGGCGGGGCGAGGGGGATGGCGTGGCTGGGCGTGGCTCAGCCCTGTGCGCGGCGGCGGGCCACCAGTCCGAGGGCGAGCAGGAAGCCCATCGGCCCAAGCGGCGTGGTGGAGTGGCCGGTCGAGGAGCAGCCCGCAGCGGGCTTCGTGTCTCCTGCGACCTCGCTGGATGGGTCGACCTCGTCGTTCGTGTCCACTGGGTCGGCGGTGCCATCATCGGCGGGGCACTCGATGTCTGCGCTGTCGCAGTCTGTGCCGACGCCCCAGAACACACCGCCGCCTTCTTCACAGGTGACTCGGTCGATGACCTCGCACATGTCGTCGGTGCAGCAGGCTCCGTCGTCGGAGACGGGCTCGTCGCACTCGCCCACGATGTCGTCGCAGGTCACGCCCACGCCGGCGAATTCACCGCCCTGCTCGAGGCACTTGTCGTGCTCCATCTCCACGCACTCCCCGTCTACGCAGCAGGCTCCGGTCTCGGGTGGCTCCTCGACCGTGCAGTCCACGTCGACGTCGTCGCAGGAGACCTCGTCGCCCAGGTAGGTCCCTTCCTCTTCGAGGCAGGCTTCCCGGGAGAGCTCCACGCACTCGTCTTTGGTGCAGCAGGCGCCGGCTTCCTCGATGAGGTCCACGCATTCCCCGGCGAAGTCTTCGCAGAGGAGCTCGTCGCCGAGCGGGATGCCGCCCAGGCTCATGCAGTCGTCGGGGTCGGTGTTGAAGCACTCGTCTCCGAGGCAGCAGCCCTCCATCGGGAACTTCATGCGAAAGATCAGGTACTCATCGTGGTTCGCACCCGGCAGGAAGGCGGTGTCTCCGCTGGCGGTTCCGGCGCTCCGGTACCACGCCCATTGCACGTAGGAGGCCATCGCGGGCACATCGACCAGGGCGCTGCCGTCGTTGAGGTCTCCAAGCTCGGGCGTGACCCATCCACCGCTGGCACCGCCGCCAGCATCTCCGAGCTGGACCTGCGTGGTGAGGTTGTCGATTGTGGGGGCCGGGTCGCCCACATCGAGGTCGATGCCGGTCGCCATCACCTCCCAGTGGGTGCTGGATGTGGTCACGATGGTGCCGCCGATGTCGAACTCTGCCAGGAGTCCCTGGTGTGTGGCATCGTCGCTCCAGGCCACCACATAGATCACGTCGTCGTCGTTCATCGTGAAGCTGTAGGTCTCAGGGGTGGCGATCTGGCCGGCCAGGGAGTTGAACTCCGTGGCCCAGTGGTCGGTGACCGTGGAGCCGCTGCCTGTGTAGATGGCGTAGGCGTTGTCTGCCGTGAGCTGGACCGTGACGGGAACTGCGGCGGCCTCGTTGGTGAGGGCGAGCGAGGAAAGGGCCACGATGGCGGCGAGGGGGGTGGTCTTCATGACGGACTCCAGTGGGGAGGGTGCGCGTCTGCTGTGCGCTTCATCCAGGCTCAAGGGGTGACCTCAAGTGTGGTTACACGCGCGTGGAAAAAAATCTGGAAAGTGGCCGCAACGGTACGGGAACAGAGTCGTCTCCTGCTAGCCTCCACAAAGCCGTCGCGGTCGGTGGGTGGGCTCGATACGCACGGGTGCCGGTCCGAGCACCTCCCTTCCGCCCCATTTTGCCATGCACCTCGTCTCTGTCATTGCTGCTGCGCTCGCGCTGTCTGGTCGTGGCGTGGCTGCCGAGCCTGCTCCGCCTTCCTGTGAAGACAGGTATGCCGAATCCAACGCCATGGTGGATGCGGCCATCGGCAACTACGGCACGCTGTACGCGGGCGGCAGCCACCAGCACCAGCTCGACACGGTCGGTGCCACGCTGGACCTCTACCGACTCTGGCGCGGCCTGCCCGACATCTCGCTGCGCAGTGTGCGGCCGCCGCGCTGGGGTGATGAAGACTTTGAATACGACTGGAATGATGTGTCCGGCGATGAAATCTGGACCCGAGCAGCAGGGCTCGTGGAGCAACCCGATGCCGGGGACCGTGAGGCCCGCCTCTTTACTGCCTGGGGCGCCGACGCTCTGACGTCTGCGGGGCCTGCACCGGACTG
The DNA here is from genome assembly GCA_913044235.1 of uncultured Pseudomonadota bacterium. GTDB lineage: Bacteria > Myxococcota_A > UBA796 > UBA796 > UBA2385 > CAJWOS01. The sequence continues at coordinate 2,565 of CAJWOS010000262.1, read as the reverse complement.
GTGGCTGCATGCCGAAGCGTTTCCGTCCATCACACCCACGCAGCAGCACGTGGCCGAGCTGGTGGCGCGGGAGCCTGTGCTCGACTGGCTCCAGGTGCTGCTGGCGGCCTCGAACACGCCCGGTGCCGCCTTCAGTCACCTCGCCAGCCCCTCGCCCGATGCGGCGATGTCGCGCCTGGGTGAGCATGCGCTCGAGCGGTACGCGCCGGCCGAGGGCCACGCCTGGGCGGTGGCCGCAGCGCTGGTGCAGGAAGGGAGCACGCCAGAGCAAGACGCCTGGCTGGCCGGGCTGGAGCGCAAGGTTCTCGACTGCACGGCGAGCACCGCCGACCACGCAGCCTGGGCGGTGGTGGTGCACGGCCGCGACCGCTGGACCCTAGACCCGGAAGATGCCGACGAAGCCCGCCGCCTCGCCTTCCTGCCTCCATATGCGCGGGTCGATCTGCTCGACCAGCGGCTGATGCGACGGGTGGCCGCGGGACAGCTGCCCGCGGATGCAGACTGGTGGGCGGCCCTCCTGCCGGAAGAAAACCTTGGGGCGCATCGACTCCAGGGTCGGCTGGACTATGTGCGGGCGCTCGCAGCCTCCACGCCGCAGGCCCTTCCGCCTCCAGACCAGGCCACGGTGGTGCGGCTGCTCAACGGCTTGTCTTCGGAAGACCTGGCCGCCTATGCCGAACACCACGCGCTCGAAGCGTGGCTGATGCCGGTGCTCTACGCGCGGGCGGTGGCGCTCGAGGACTGGCAGGCGGCGGAAGAGCTGCTCCCGCCGCTGGCAGAGAGCAGTGCCGCAGCCGGCGAGGTGGTGCGGGCGGTGCGGTCGATCCGAGGCCCCCAGGCGGTGAAGCTCGCGTGGGTGGCGCTGCACCTTGATGCGATGCAGCTGCACATCTGTGGTGGCAACTCGGGGGCCGACTTTGGCCTGAACGTGTACCAGTTCGCTTCGTGTCACGCGGTGGAGCTCCCCACGGACTACGCCGACGGCGCCGCGTTCGACCGGGACCTGCGGATCTTCTTTCGCGTGCCCGCGCGCTGGGATGCCTTCTTCGGAATGCACGGGAGCACCCTGCCCCGCATCGAGCGCATCGGGGCCCGCGGGATGCCGATGCCGCCGGACATCGAGGCCTCTCTTCCGAGCATTGTGGGTGGACCCTTTCCCATCTCCAGCCGGCTCGACCTCACCGTGGCCGCAGCCACCACCGGACCGCCGGTGCTGATGCCGTGGGTGGCGACCACGATCATCGAGTGGGCCGACGCCCAGACCGATGGCCCGCTCAAGCGCTTCCTGCCACAGGCGCGGCGGGCGTCGGACAGCCTGGCCAACCTGATCCGCCGCTGCCGGCACACGCCGTGCGGCGAGGTGGGCGGCCGTCCGGCACAGCTCGTGGCCTTTGAGCTGCTCCATCGCCGGATGCCCGACAGTGGGGCGGCCCAGGCGACCCCCATCTGGTGGGCGTCTCCAGAGCGCTGAGCGTTGCACCGCCCCGCTGTGACACAATGGCGGCATGGCCATCCCTGACCCATTCTGTGCCCTGCGTTTGCGACCGATCGGTTGGGCAGCCGCTGTCGCGCTGGCGCTGGCGCTGGCGCTCACAGGGAGCCCGATGGCGCGAGCAGCAGAGGTCGGGGCGACGGTGTGCGCGGTATTTGGTGCGGGTCCGGCAGCCCGCGTGCATTGTGGGATGGTGACCGCCGCCACGCCTGTGCTGAGCGAAGTGCAGTGGACCGACTGCACGTCGTGTGCGAAGTCGGCTTTGAATGCGCACTTGTCGCCCTCCAGAGAGGCGGCCGAGCCGTCTCTGAGCGTGGCGAGGAAGACCACGCTGGTGATGTCGGAGCTGGCCCGTGGGGGGCCGCTGGCAGGCTTTGCGCCGTGGGTGCAGGCTGTGGTGGACCGTGCATCGGACGCATCCCCTGGAGCCCCACCCCGGCGCTGTGCGGCGGATGTGAACGGAGACGGAACCTCTGAGACAGCGGAGATCGCCACCGGACCTCTGCCCCTGCAAGACACGCTGCTGCTCACGCAGGGGGGAGCCCATCATGTGCTGTTTCGAGGCGAGCTGGCCGGTGGCTATGACCGGGCCAACCTGATGGTGAAGTGTCTGCCCGAGGGGGTGGTGCTGTGCTTTCAGGGGATGGACTGCTTCTCGGCGTGGACATGGAACGGGAAGGCGTATGTCGAGGTGAACCTCTGGGATGAGACGAACCACTGAGCGGCAGGGTGCAGCTCGCCGACCTGGGGCGCCCCAAGGGATGGACGGACCATCCAGCCCTCCGCGCAGCGCGCAGCACTCCTCTGCGTGGCGGTGCGGGCACCGGCGGTGAGGGTTGACATCCAGGGTCTGCCTGGCTTTCACCGGCCATCGGCATTCGGTAGACTCAACGCCCTTCCCCCTCGACCCATGGAGTCCGACCATGTCGCCCTCCCGCATGGCTCTGTTGCTCGCAGTGACCCTCGCCGCTTGTGCCGAAGTGGCCGGAGACGGAGACAAGCCCGAGCCCTACGGCCCCAACGAAGAGGCCGACACGGATACCGACACCGACACGGACACGGACACGGACACG
>CAJWOS010000261.1 GCA_913044235.1 uncultured Pseudomonadota bacterium | reverse complement strand
TGCTGCCACCGAGGTGTGCGACGGGGCCGACAACGACTGTGACACGCTGATCGACGACGCGGATGACTCGCTCGATCTCAGCACGACGACCATGGGCTATGTCGACGGAGACAGCGACGGCTACGGCGATCCAGCCCAGCCGGTCGAGGCGTGTGTGCTGCCCGCAGACGCGGTGGCGGACAACACCGACTGCGACGACGGCTCGGGAGACATCAACCCGGGCGCTGCAGAGGCCGAGGGAGATCGCCTCGACAACGACTGCGACCCGACCACTCTGGACAACCCCAACGGCGGCCTCTTCGACCTGGATGATGCCACGCTGTCGATCGCGGGAACCCCCTCGGTCGGTGCCGGAAATGACCTCGTTGTGGGGGACTACAACGGCGACGGAGTCGCGGATGTGGTGCTGGGTTCGGCTGCGGGCCAGGCCTTTCTTCACCACGGACCGATCACGGCCTCGACCACGGTGGCCAGCGCCGACGCGAACCTCTACGCCGGAGACTGGCCCCGGACCGTCATGTCATCGGGCGACCTCGACGGCGACGGCTACGACGACCTCGCCCTGGGCGCGCCCATGGGCGAGGGAGCGGGCTTTCTCCAGTACGGACCCTTCAGCGGCAGTGTCGACCTCCCCAGCGAGGCCGATGCCATGGTCTTTGGGCGAGACAGCACGACCAACATGGGCAAGAGCATCGAGCTGCTCGATGACATCACCGGTGACGGTGCCATGGACTGGGCCATCACCGCGGCCTACGACGACGCGGGCAACGAGAAGGCCGGCGCCATCTACATCTACTCGGGCTCGGTCTCGGGCACGCTCGCGCTGGCAGACGCCGACACGGCCATCTACGGAACCGGGCGCTTTCAGGGCTACGGGGGCGACGCGATGGCGGCGGACGTCAATGGCGATGGCGTGATGGACTTCGTCTCGTCCGACTCCTTCAATCTCTTCTCCGCAGGAAACCTCTACGTACACCTGGGACCCGTCTCTGGCAGTGCCACCACGGGTGACGCCGATGCGGTCTACACCGCAGATGGAGATGCCTTCGGGACCATGGTGAAGTCGATGGGGGATGTGAACAACGATGGCTACGCCGACATTGGAAGCGCGGCCATCTATGATGACTTCGTCGGAAACAATGCAGGCGCCGTTCATGTCATCGCGGGAGAGGCATCTCCGGTGGGCGTGGACATGGTCGACGCGATGGCGACCATTCGTGGCGAGCCCAACGACTACTTTGGCAATGGTCTCCAGGGCGTGGGCGACTACAACCTCGATGGCTCCGATGACCTGGCCGTGGGCGCCTACTACGGGCGTGTCGGCGGGGAGGTCGCGAGTGCATACGTCTTTCTCGGGCCGCTGTCGGGGACGCTGGGCACCGACGATGCGTTCATCCGGATCGATGGGGGCACGCGGCGAGAGTACCTGGGCGCCGGCATCGCGACGACGCCAGACCTCGACGGCGACGGACGGCCAGAGCTGTGGATGGGCGCGGTCGGTGCGGACAACTACAACGGACGGGCGTTCCTCTTCCAGTCGCTGGACCTGTAGGCGCAGCGACTGACGCACCCCTCCAAGAGGTGAAGCCGAACGGGCGCATACCGCTGGAGCCGGCATGTTCTCGTCTGCGCTCCTCGTTCTGGGTCTCAGCACGCTGGTCACTGCTGCGGTCGTGCTGCCGGCAACGGTCTGTGTGCAGATGATCGCGCGCACCTTTCCGGCTCTGCGCCCGCTGTGGTGGCGGATGGCGGTGTCGTGGCCCAGCCAGTGGTTTGTGGCATCAACCGCTCTATCCATCCCCTGGGCCATCGCAGGCGGCGTGTTCGGGACCGCGCCTCTGTGGTGGCTGGCCGATGTCGCGGGGCTGGTGGGTCTCGTACTTTGGCTCGGCTCTGAACCTGAACCTACACGTGCACTGCTTGGTGTTGGACGGGGTGCACGTGGAAGACCGGTCCACGGGGCGGGTGCGGTGGACCACGGCGGATGTAGACGGCCTGGTGGTTCGGATTGCAGACCGTGCGGAGGCGTGGCTTGCGCGGCAGGGATTTGGCCGCGCGGGGGATGGCGGGCGTGAGCGCGGAGAAGAAGACATTCTGTCGGTGATTCAGTCGGCGTCGGATGGCCCTCGCTGGATTCGATCTGGTAGGATTCAAAAGTACCTGATGCTGACCATTCTTGGTGTCCCATCCCTGCCCAGTCCTGTGATGATGACACGGAGTGTTCATGATCTACGAGCAGCCTTCCCTCGAGCAGCAGAACACCACGGGCAACCTGGAGCTGGTCTTGGAACAGCGGGTGTTTGTGGGTGGCTGGGACGTGCTGGCCGTCGGCTGTATCTTCCTCTCCTTTGTGTCCATCCTCTTCACGGGCATCATCGGGGTGGTCGCCTTCATGGCCATCTTCATCGCCATCATGGTGTTGCTCGGCGGAGCTCTGTCGTTCCGACGGCCGGCGGTGCTGACCCTCTCCCCGGTCTCGCTTCGGGTCCGTGCCTGGACGGGGTGGCCCGCTCGACCCCAGGAGACCACCTTCGCCCTCGACCAGGCCACGGTGCGCCACACTGTGTCCGTTCAAATAAACCACCGGTGCTTGTATCAGCTGATCGTGTCCGACTCGGCACAGGAGAAGAAGATCCAGGGGCTGGCCTGCACCACCGAAGAACTCAAGCAGATCGTCGCGCTGGTCGAACAGCGGCGCGACCACGCCAGTGCGCTCGTCGGCGACGGCGCGGCAGAAGTCCCCGAAGCGCTGCGCAAATTTCTCGCCGCAGTGCCCGAGGGAGGCTGAGGCTCGCTCACCCTCCCTGCGGGGCCCACTGCGAAGCGGCGGTCGCGTGGAGGGAGGACGGCAGCGGAGTGGAAGTGGTTGTTCTTCGACTGGCCCACGGCGCCAGCGCGTCCCCCAGTTTCCTATCCCTCCACTGGTTCCGCGCATGACAAGTTCTCTTGCGCGAAACCGTGAATTTTGTTCACTCATTATTCCGTCATTGAACGAGAACGTTGTTCACGGATCTTCCGGCGGGCTCACTGGTGCCTGCTCAGGTCCTCACCTGTCTCGGGTTCCGTTGGAAACCTGAAAAGAATTATGAATAGATGATTTCTGTGGGGATGAAGATGAATTTTACACCACCATCATGGCCCGTGAGGGCCTGGATTCCCCCGATCTTCCGCGGGACTCTATCCAGATGACCTGTGCAGATTTTGAGATCAATATTCACGTGTTCTGGCCAACATCCCTCTCGTAGCCAGCACCAACCCCCCGCAGCGACGTCCTCCAACCGACGTCGGTGCCATGCCACCTTTCAGGGACAACATCATGGGCTTCGCAGCTGTTCTCGGACTCTTCATCACTCTTCATGGAAGCGCATTGGCTGAATCCCCCGGTCTCGGTGAATCGACCACAGCCAGCGGCAAGGTCTTGGTCGTGGTCGATCTGAGCGACGGCACCGTTCTCAGAGGTGCCATGTCGAGGACGGATGCCCGCGACTGGAAGCCCGGAGATTGAGTCGCGATCACCCTCGATGACGGGGAAACGAGGCTTCTGAATGCAGAGGAGGTCGCCAAAATCTACGTTCAATCATCATCGCCAGACCCTGAGGAAACGCTTCCTCAACAAAGTCAGATGATTGGTCCGAGGCCAGTGAGTGTGTCGTCTCCCAATGGGTACAGCTTCGGCAATATCGGGAAGTCTCGCTACCTCTACGCGCCTTCCGTGATTGGGCTCAAGCAGGGTGAGGGCTCCTTCTCTCAAAAGCTTCTATTCTCTGCGGTTGCGGTTGCGGTTGGCGCAACGGACAACGTGACTCTTCTCGCTGGCACGTTCACCTTGTTTCCTCCGATCTTGTCCATCGTTGGGGGAAAAGTCAGCGGTCAAGTCGCCCCGAATGTGCATCTGGCAGCGGGGGGCGAGGTGTTCATCATTGGCATCTCAAATGTCGAAGCCCGGTTCTCCGTGGACTTCGGGATGATCACCATGCCCTATGGCCCAGGCTCCGAATTGCTCGGCGGCCCCTCGTTTTCGCCAAGACCATCTGAATCACACCAGCCACTGCAAAGCCGCTCCCTACGCAGCACCCCACGAGCGCGCCCAGAAACAAGGGCACATAGTCGTCCATCCCCCTGAACCCGAGGTCGAAGAGCGCTGCCACGACGGCCGCCCCCATCCCAAAGACCGCGGGCATGGCCAGCCCGGTCACAAACAGGGCCACCACCTTGCGCCGGTGTGCGCCAGCCTTGCGCTCCGACGACGCAGCGACGGCGGCCGGTTCCTGGCTCGGTATCTGGTCCATTGGCGCCTCCGACCGCGGGGATGGACACACTGCGCAGATCCGACCACCAAGGGATCGGGAACATCCATCAATCCCGCACTCTACAGCACCGATCCAGGCTGGGGCAATTCGACGATCTGTCGCACTCCGGCGAGGTGCGAACGGCCTGCTCCCCGGAACCGCCCTCAAGCCAACAACCACTCCGCGGGCGGCAACCCGCTCCACCCCACTCCCTACGGCGGACCCCGCGCAGACCGACCCACCGCAGACCCGAGACCGAGGTCGAGATCTGTTGCGGGGAGGCATTTACCCGGCATGCTTGGCCGGTCCGTGGTAGCTCCTCGGCCTTCGGAGGTTGACTGTGGCCGCACCCCCCATCGCCCGAACACTCGATCTGCCCCCACGCGGCGTCAAAGCCGTGTTGAAGCTCCTCGCGGACGGCAACACCGTTCCGTTCATCGCGCGCTACCGCAAGGAGGCCACCGGCGGACTCGATGAGGTGGCCATCGGCAGGGTGCGAACAGAGGCCGACCGACGGAAAGTGCTCGACGAGCGCCGCGCCACCATCCTCTCCGCCATCGAAGGGCAAGGCAAGCTCACGGCCCACCTGCGTGCGCAGCTGGAAGATGCCGCGGAAAAGTCTACGCTCGAAGACCTCTACCTGCCGTTCAAGCAAAAGCGTCAGACCCGAGCCACCAAGGCCCACGCACTCGGACTGGAGCCCCTCGCAAGACAGATTCTCGCACAGCACCGCACGGGAGACCCCGTGCGCGAGGCCCGAAGGTTCGTGGGCGCCAAGGTGGCCAATGCCGACGCCGCACTTGCCGGCGCGCGCGACATCGTCGCGGAACACATCGCCGAGCAGGCCGGCGTTCGAGCCCGTGCGCGGTCGCTGTGTCGCCAGCACGGCCGCATCGCGTCGGCGCCGAAGAGAGGCGTGAAGGTTGACGAGCTCGGGGTCTTCCGCGACTACGCCGAGCACGCGGAGCCCCTACACCGCATCCCGTCCCACCGCTACCTGGCCATGTGCCGCGGCGAAGACCAAGGGAAGCTGCGGGTGTATCTGGACATCGACCGAGAGCGGCTGGCCCGCGCGATGGCTCCGCAGGTGAACTACCAACGCCACTCGCCCTTCGGTCCACAGCTCAAGGAAGCACTCATCGACAGTGTAAAGCGCATCATCGCGCCTGCGCTCGAGCGAGAGCTGCGCGCAGGGCTGCGCGAGCGTACCGAAGACCAAGCCACCCATGTGTTCGCGCAGAACCTGGAAGACCTCCTGCTGGCAGCGCCCTTTGGCCAGCGCGCGGTGGTGGCCATCGATCCAGGGTTCCGGTCGGGCTGCAAGCTCGTCGCACTCGATCCCACCGGAGCCCTGAAGGCCCACACCACGTTGCATCCACATACCCGCGGGAAGCAAGAACGCGAGACCGAACAGCTGCTGCTTTTTGTCGATCGCCACCGGCCCGATGCCGTTGCGATTGGCAGCGGCACCGCAGGTCGAGAGACCGAGACGTGGGTGCGCGACGCGCTGAGTGGGCGTCCGAACACACCCATCGTGGTTCTCGTGAGCGAGGCTGGCGCCAGTGTCTACTCCGCCAGTGCCATCGCGCGGGCCGAATTTCCAGACCTCGACCTCACCGTCCGAGGCGCCATCTCCATCGGCCGCAGGCTGCAAGACCCATTGGCGGAGCTGGTCAAGATTGACCCGGCGGCGCTGGGCGTGGGCCAGTACCAGCATGATCTCCGCGCCACGCGTCTCGAAGCCGCGCTCGACGACACGGTGTCGCGCTGCGTCAACCGGGTCGGTGTGGAGCTGAACACCGCGAGCGCACCCCTTCTGGAGCGAGTGGCCGGCATCGGACCTGCCCTCGCAAAGCGCATCGTTGCCCAACGCCAAGCTTCCGGCCCCTTCCAGAGCCGCGCGGCCCTCCAAGCCGTAAAGGGACTTGGAGACCGCACCTTCGAGCAGTGTGCAGGCTTTGTCCGCGTGCGTGGAGGCGCTCATCCACTCGACGCTTCCGCAGTCCATCCCGAGCGCTACGCCGTCGTTGAACGGATGGCACAGGCTCTGAACACGAGCGTGGCCGAGCTGATGGGCGACGAAGTGCGCATCAAGCAGCTGCAGGCATCGGACTGGCCCGAGGTCGGCGCGCTCACGATGGCAGACATTCAGGCCGAGCTGCGCCGCCCCGGTCGAGACCCCCGGGCCGACTTCGAAGCACCCCAGTTTCGCGACGACCTCCACAGCATCGAAGACCTCTCCCGCGGCATGCAGCTTCAAGCGGTGGTGACCAATGTCGCGGCCTTCGGCGCCTTCGTCGATCTCGGCGTTCACTGCGACGGCCTGATTCACATCAGCAAGCTGGCACGCCGGCGCGTGCACGACCCCCGCGAGGTGGTGCGCGTCGGCGAGGTGGTGAACGTAGAGGTTTTGGAGGTGGATGTGGCCCGCAAGCGCATCTCCCTGGTGCGGATCGAAGACAGCTGATGGCCTCGAGGTGGTGGCTGCACTTGGGTGCGGTCTTGGAGCACGCTGCTTTGGCGTGTGTTTGGGGTGAACGGCATTGCATATCCGAAGTGCGGAGAGGCGATGGCGCTTCGGACGGCAATGCTGCCTCCGGCGATGCTTCGTGTGCTGGCGTCGCTGGGTTGGTCTGCGCGGGGGCTGCTGTAAGGGGCGGTATGCAGCGGGTTGCCTGAGGCGGGTTTCGCGACAAGCGGGGAGGGCCGAGATCCGGTGCGGACAGGGCGAGACCAGCTGTGGCCCGGCTGCCAGACCAGGTGGCGAGTTGGAGGCGATCGCCGTCCCGGCATGCCCGCAGCGCCACTGGCCGGTGGGATCGCGTTACGGACGACCCCCGTAAAGATCGGACCGCCGAGGTACTCCAGTGGACAATCGCGCCCGTCGACCCGCCATCCTGATCACCGGTGCCAACGGCGAGATGGGCCATGGCCTCATCCACGCCCTATCGCAGCGAAACGCCGACGTCGTCGCCGTCGACCTACATCCCCTGGATGAGAGCCTGCAACCACTGGTGCGGGCTCACCAGGCCGGCGACATCCTCGACACCCAGCTGATGCAGCGACTGGTGAGCAAGTACGAGGTCACCACCATCTTCCACCTCGCGGCCCTGCTGTCCACGCGGTCGGAGTTCAGCCCCGAGATTGCCCACCGGGTCAATGTCACCGGAACCCTCGAGCTGCTGCGCCTCGCCCACCAGCAGAGCACCTGGTCGGGGGTGCGCACCAAGTTCATCTTCCCGTCGTCGATCGCCGCCTACGGTGTGGCGGGCAAGAAAGACCGGCTCCATCCTCTCAAGGAGCACGAGTACACCGAGCCCACCACCATGTACGGCTGCAACAAAGTCTACTGCGAGCACCTCGGCCGCTACTTTGCCCAGTACTACCAGCAGCTCGCCGCCCAGCCCATCAAGGGCGGCGTCGACTTCCGCGGCATCCGCTTCCCCGGGCTGATCTCGGCCGACACGGTCCCCAGCGGCGGCACCTCCGACTACGGGCCGGAGATGATCCACGCGGCCGCCCAGGGCACCCCCTATGCCTGCTTTGTCCGCCCCGACACCACCATCCCCTTCATGGCCATGCCCGATGGTGTCAAGGCGCTGCTCGACCTGTACTCCGCACCCGAAGAAGCCCTCACCCAGAGGGTCTACAACATCAACGCCTTTTCGTGCTCGGCCCAGGACTTCTACGACGAAGTCCAAAAGCACTTCCCTCAGGCCCAGGTCAGCTTTGACCCGCACCTCAAGCGGCAGGCCATCGTCGACTCGTGGCCGGCTGAGGTCAACGACGGCCCCGCGCGACGCGACTGGGGCTTCTCCCCCACCTACACGCTGGCGTCGGCCTTTCGCGACTATCTCGTGCCGCAGATCTCGGCCCGCTACGCCCCCTGAGCCCTCTGCGAGTCGGCGAGGGGGACCGACGAGGCCGTACTCGACGCGCATATCGAGCGACCACGCTTCACAGAAGTCCAAGGAAGGGGCCGACTCATCGGGAAACGCAACGGTGAAGCGTTCCGAGCAGCCAGTCCTGCAACGCTTCGTCGCTTGTCTTGCGTGCGAGCACGGGCGCCTGGGTTGGCCTTCACGTTCCTCACCAACAGGGTGTGCGCACCTGGGCCATCGATGACGTGGTGTGCGGATCTTGGCGAGCCTGACCGTCTCTTGATGAGACGCGGTACGGTCCTGGATGGATTGGAGGAGGACGTCCTGACAGACATGCTACTGTTGGTATTCGCATTGTCCCGTCATGCCCGGTGCTGTCCATGAAGTGGTGTCGTCCCTGTACTCCCGGTTTCAGAACCCCCTCCTCGGCCTGGCTGTGGCTTGCTCTGTCCACCGTTTCCTGCAACGACCCATCCCAGCAGAAGTCGCCGCCCAGCGACTTGAAAAGCGACCTCAGAAGCGACGAGGACGAGTCCGGCGGCAGCTCTGCGGATGAACAAAACGCCGAGGAAGAAGACGCTCGCGATGGGGAGAGTGAAGAACAGGAGCCGGTCAACCGCAGGCCACGGGTCTCCAATGTGACCATCTTGCCGTCAAACGTGTACGTCGATGGCCAGGCTCGCTGTAGTGCGGAGGTGAGCGACCCGGATGGTGACCCTACGACAAAGACCTACGTATGGGAGAACGCATCCCGCGGTCGCCGACTCGGGAGCTCGCAAACCATCTCGCTGAGCCCAGCCACAATCCTGCCGGGAGAGACGCTGACCTGCACGGTGGAAGCCGAAGATCCAGACGGGGCAGTCGGGACTGGAACCGGTCGAACCCGACCCGTTTGCGGGATGTCCGACCTCAGCTCCCTCGATGATGTCAATTTCCACGTCTCCATCTACTTTCGTCCCTGGACGACCGACGAGCTCCAGCCTGATTGGGGAGGGCACCCGTGGGACTGGAATGGTTCGATTCCAGATGAGATCTTTTCCCTCGCCAATGACTTGGACGACATTCTCACGCTCGTCAACCACGTCTATCCCACGCCAGAGCTCATCACCGCACAGGAAGTGCTCGATCAACTCGTAGAGATCGGGTATTTCGTCGATGCGACAGCGCCGATGCTGCTGGATGAGACGGTCCCGCCAGACCCGGACATCTACCCCTACATGATGGATTCTGAGTACGGAGTCTACCCGTTCTGGGATCTCGCCGACGGCGGATGGTGGTGGCAAGACTCCTATGAAGTCCACTTCACCATGGAGCAGGTGGACTTGAACACCTTCCATGTCTTTGCCTTCGACATCGAAGACATCGACCTGATCACCGACGACAACATGGGCGACTATCTCCAACAGGGAGACAACCCCGTCATGTTGTCGTGGGAGCTGTTCGCAGAGGGCGCCTACTGCACGTCGACGATCTACAATCCGACCGACTACGCCCAGTCTTCCGATGTCGCCTACGTTCCAAGCTCCATCCTGTACATGGCCATCGAAGTCTACTGAAGGCACAAGGGGGGTCTGGACTGGCGGACGCGGCAGGGGGAGCTCAAAAAAGTCAGCGCCCTCGTGAAGCCCTCCACCCGGCGCGCCGCCGATAGCCACCCAGCGCCC
>CAJWOS010000260.1 GCA_913044235.1 uncultured Pseudomonadota bacterium | reverse complement strand
AAATGGCCCGTGGATGGGGCTATCAGGGAGCCACTGAGCGTGCCTTCATGGTCTCTACGCGAGCCGGTCGGGTGGACCGGTACGACTCGAATGGATCCCTGTTGCAGCTGTTCGACTCCCTCAATCAGGTCGAGAAGATGCTCTTTTACCTTGGGGTGCTTGGCTACGTGCCCCGATGCGAAACGGTGGAGCAAGATGCCGCTGGGGTATGGCGCATCGAGGTGGATGTGGTGACCTCCGAGTGTCCGTACATCACACAGCATCAGTCGGTTCAGATCCACCCCAACGGCACGCTACACACGCTGGAGGTGCTGCAAACAGAGCGGGGGCCCGATTGTCCCCGAGGGGCCGAATAGGGCACGTGGACGATGGGCGTTGAGGGCGAGCATACAGAGTCAGCGCGCGCCAGTGTCGCGGTGGTCCGCTAAGCTGCCTTCGTGTCGCGGCGTCTGTCGGCCGCCGATAGCAACCGAGGTTCCATGTCTCTACGGGATCAATTGTTGAAGGCCGGCCTGGTCAACAAGAAAAAGGTGCGGCAGGCAAACCGGCAGCTCAAAAAGAGCCGAAGGAAGGGGCAAGGCGAAAGAAAGGGCAAGCGGGAGCTCGCGCAGGCCGCCCAGAATGCGGAAGATGCCCGCAAAGCAGATCTCCGGGCAAAGGCGGAAGCGGCGCGGGTGCGGCGGCGGGAGGCCCGACTTCGCGATGAGCGAAGGCGAGCCGTCAAGGCATGGCTGCGCACGCATCGTGTACCGATGCGGGAAGGGAACCAGCTGTTCTTTCACGGGTCGGCACGGGGGCCCCGAATTCACCGCTGCCTCTTTCCGGAGAGTACGGTTCTTGAGCTTCGATGCGGGCGGCTTGCCATCGCGTGGGACGGGCCATCATCGAGTGATCCGGAGTACATCCTCCTGCCCGACCGCACAGCACATCGCCTCTTGGAATTGGCACCGGAGCGGCTTGTGTTCTTCAATCATGAGCCGCCGCCGGATGATGATCCCGCGGAGCTCCCATACGACATGGGTGCGATCCTGGATGCGAGATCCCGAGTGCCCGATCGCTGGAGCGGGCTGCGGTAGCGCGGAATCGTGTTTTTTTGTCAACACCACTTCAGGCTGCGTTGCACCTTCCGAAGGATCGTGTACGGTTGTCACTTGTCCATGGTTCTCCTCACTGAGGCCTTTATATGGCACGCCAAAGACTGCAGACCCGTACCCCATGCACGCTGCCGCTTGGCTTGCGGGGGTTCGCAGGCGTTGCTCTGGTGCGGGCGCCATGATTGGTGAACACCAAGTGGTTGACGGGGAGCAAATGACCACGGGCCCTATCCCCGAGATCGGTACGCTTGCGCGGTCCGGCGACCTGGACAGCTTGGCCGACCGCTTGGCAGACATGCAGCGGACCGATGTGGTGTCGGTATGTGGATGGACGGCGCTCGCGGATGCCGCATGGAGCGGGCACACGGAAGCGGTCCGGCTGCTGCTGAATGCCGGGATCGACATCAACGCTCCAACCGGCGATGGGCTCACCCCACTGATGATTGCTTCTGCGCGTGGGCATCTCGCTGTGGTTCGCATGCTCTGTGCGCAGGGAGCCCGGGTCGATCGACGCTCGAAAGACGGTCGGACGGCGGTGGAGAGCGCCCTACAGGCCGGTGAGGTGGAAGTGGCTTCGCTGCTGCATCGCCAAGGCGCAGTGTTTGATGGGCCGCTGGCCACACTCTATGTGCGTGCTTTGTGCGCTCGGCAGGGGATCTGTTGCGCGCTGGTCGACCCTGCCGAACAAATGGCTCGGGGTGCCAACGTGTGGCGATGGGTTCTCTCGAAGCCGCTTCAGATGACTCGCGAGGCATGGTTGCCCCTCGAAGGGCTGCTCCATGCCTCAGACGGACGACTGCCGACCCCGGTGGGCGCGATTCGGAAGCTCCGATTCCGCACTCCGGTCGAGTTCGTGGTCGACGGCAAGCACACCGCCCTCACCACCAGCAGCGCGCTGCCGTCACGCGGCTGGCGATACCGCTGTGGGTGGACCGAGCATGTGCAGTGGCTGCTGTACGAAGAGGAGTCGCCCGATACGCCCGACCAGTTCGGCTACCTTCCGCTGCTCGAAGCCATCCGGAACAACTCCATCGCCACGGTGCGTGCACTGCTCACTGCCGGTGCGGATGTCTCGTCAGTCCCGCACTATGGCTGCATGCGCGGAGCAACCATGCTCATCAATGCAGCCGATTTGGGCAATCCGGACATCATTACGGATCTGCTCGATGCGGGGGCACAGGTGGATGCAGAAACCCCCTCAGGATGGACGGCCTTGATGCTCGCGGCTTCGCGTGGTCACGCTGATGCAGTCCGGATTCTCGTCAATGCGGGCGCGGAGCTTCGGGTACGGAACGCACAGGGCCAGACTGCTTTGGCGCTTGCACAAAGACGCCGCCATTCCGAGGTGGCGCGGATGCTCTTGGTGGCCAACAATGGGCTGCAGCTTGTGCGGAAGTCCGAGCGGAGGCTCGAGGAGCTCGACTAGCGCACGAGCGCTGTCACCAGCACGAACCCCGCCACTCCCAAGGGAGTGACGGGGGCAGACCGTTTGCCTCAGGATGCTTTTGCGCGCTGAACGACTCGACGAACGGGGATGGAGCTCACGAGAGCCACGTGGTCCTCGCCCTTCTCCAGCTTGAACTCGGAGTTCTCGTCGGCCTCGACTTCAACGTACCGTGCGATGACTTCGAGGATCTCCGTCTTCATCTGATCAAGCTGTCCAGGGGTGAGGTCCACTTGGTCATGGATCAGGAGGAACTTGAGGCGCTGCTTGGCATCCTCTTTGCTGGCCTGGGCGCCGCGCCCGAGAAAGCGGTTGATGATCTCCTTCATCGCGCCACCTCCCGTGCCGGTCCCAGCCCCATCCAACGCATGAGGGTGGACCACATTCCATTGTCCTGGTCAAACTCCAGCTCGGGCACGTCGGTCTCGCCAGCGATGCGGCGGGCAACCCGTCGGAAGGCTTCACCCACAATGGAGTTCTCGTCGAACACTACGGGAATCCCTCGGTTGGCACTCACGATGATGTCTTCATGATCGGGGACCACCCCGAGAAGCGGAATCGCGAGGATTTCGAGGATGTCTTCCTTGTTCATCATATCGCCCGCTTCCACCATCTTCGGCCGGAAGCGGTTGATGATGAGCCGGGGCTCCGGAAGCTCTGCTGCTTCCACCATTCCGATGATGCGGTCGGCGTCTCGGATGGCGCTCACTTCGGGCGTTGTGACGATGACCGCGCGGTCGGCGCCTGCAACAGCGTTCTTGAAGCCCTGTTCGATGCCTGCGGGGCAGTCCACGAGGATGATGTCGTGGTTTTCCTTGAGGCGACCGACCAGCTCTCGCATCTGGTCTGGCGTGACCGCGTTCTTGTCGCGGGTCTGGGCTGCTGGGAGCAAGAACAGGCCATCGGCTCGCTTGTCGCGGATCAGCGCCTGCTTGAGTCGGCACTCGCCTTCGACCACGTGTACGAGGTCGTACACGATGCGGTTTTCAAGGCCGAGGATGACGTCGAGGTTGCGCAGGCCAATGTCGGCGTCGACAACGACAACCTTCTTCCCGAGGAGGGCCAGCGCAACACCGAGGTTGGCAGAAGTGGTGGTTTTGCCGACGCCGCCCTTTCCGGACGTGACGACGATGCATTCGCTCATGGCATTTCTCCGAGCAGGGGACGGAAGGGGTCAGGCATGAAGCCGTCCATGGTAGTCCTCGATGCGGATTTGTCCGTCGACCACTCGGGCTACCGAGGGGGAGACGGAACGCGTGGGAAGAGAAGAGGGGCGGCGCAGCAAGGCGCCGATCCGCGTAGTGGCGACCGGGGACTCGGAAGCCTGTGGGAAAGCGATGATGTCGCCGATGCGCACTTGGCCACCGGACTGCATGTCGAGCCCCACCACGATGGCTTCACCGTCGCCACGTCGTCCGGCATGCGCGAGTCCTCGCAGGCGGCCGAGCACAACGATGTCGCCATCCGCAATGACCTGGCCCCCGGGATTGATGTCACCGAAGACCACCACGTCGCCAGCGAAGCGAACGATCTTACCGGACCGGATGGTGCGCCGCAGCGCGAGTACGCGGCGGTCTCCATCGTCAGTGGTGCCCCAAGGACGACTATGGGTGGCTTCCGCGTCATCGATGAACGACTCGACCACGATCTGCTCGGTCAGTGACTCAGTCACGCCGCCGCTGCTGACCTCACTGACCGGCGTGGCCGAGGGTTCTGTGGTCTCGAAAGCGATGTTGTCTGCTGCTGAGGGGGCACTGGTGACATCTGCCCCCGCCTCCGCTTCCACATTGTCCTCAGGATCGGACGCCGCGCCTCCGGCGGACTGCCCTTCACTTGGCACAGTGTGCAGGGTGGTCGGAGGGGCGGAGTCTGCCGTTTCGTTGGCGAGGGGGTCTGCACTGCTGGACTCGGAGACCGTCTCCGCTGCGGCGGCACCGGATGGCGGAGCCGTGGACCCGGTGACTTCTGGCTCCGGGAGAGCTTCCGAATCGATCGGCTCCACATCCTCGCTTGCAGGCGTTGCTGCGGGCACGTCTACAGGACCAGCACTCGCTCCGCCGGGCGGGGAAAATGCAAGTGCGACCTGCTCTGCTTCTGGAGCGACCGGAACTGCAGATACGGTACGGACGGGGGGCGGTGAAAAGCGAACCGACGATTCTGAGGCGGGCTCGAAGGCTCGCCCCACGGACTCTCGAAGGAGAGAGTGACGTGCGCGAGCATCGAGAGCAACGGCCTGGATGGGGCGGTCGCAGTCGCGGGATATGAAGCGTAGGACTGCTTGGACGGCAGCGGCGGTCGCGCCGGGTCCCGCGAGGTGCACGCGGAGCGCTTCAGAGGCGTCGATGCCCAGAAGGTCAGCAATTTCGTCGAAGGTGTCGTCCAGCTCGCCGTGGCTGCAAGCGGGAAACTCCACCTCGAGCTGCTGCTGACTGAGATCAAAGCAGACCACGGGGGCGTTGGATTCAGTGGTGGACGCCGCCGGGACGTCGACCAGGGAGACGGCAGACTCTTTCATGGCCCTGGGTGCGCAGGAAGCGCGAGAAGAGAGGGTGGGCAGGGAGCCCGAGGATGGGGGAGGGGAGTGTGCCGTCCCCTGGTCGGACGCCAGGAGGAGCGGAGTGCGTTGGGTGGGGAACCCTCGGCAGTGTGGCGGGTGATGCAGCGGGCGCTGTTCCCCGGTCACATGACCATCAGAACCGACCGCGGTTGGCGTGTCAACCCCTACCTGAGAAAGTTTCTCAAGTGTTGTCACATTGTTGGTCTTCCCCATCAGCCCAGCAGGGAACCCGATGTGTTCCACACGAATGCGCTGAAAAGGGTTGCATCGTTTGACTTGCGCGTCGTGCGGGGAACATCTTGTCCGACGCGACGCTACCGCAGTTCCGCCCGGAGTTCATCCCATCGAAGAAGGTAGGCCTTGACCGCACAAGGATAGTGAGTGCACGGGGTTCACCCTTCGAGCAAAGGGTCGAGCCCACCGCGCCTGTCGAGGGCACGCATTTCGTCGTAGCCGCCGATGTGGGTGTCCCCGATCCAGATCTGTGGGACTGTGCGCTTCCCGCCGGCGCGGCGCATCAGGTCGATCCGCGCTTCACGGTCGTTCGTCAGGTCGATCTCGTCGACATCTACGCCCTTGACTTCCCGCAAGAATCGGGTCGCTGCGATGCAGTAGGGGCAGTAGCCCGCCTTGTACAAAACGATCTTGGACATCTGGCCTCCAGGCGCGGCTGTATCGCAAATGAGAGGCGGGGACAGTCTCGGAGGCCCAGGGGGGGCCAATCCCACACGACGCTGCATGGACCCAGCTTCGCGCACTACCGTGATCACCATCCACCTCAAGCCCGGAGCATGGCCACTCAATCGGTGTTGTTGTGGATGCTGGATGGGTGCCGTTGGCGCGGCTGATGCGGTGTGCGCGTCTCGAGGTGCGGGCGTCGTCGTCGCCCTGTCGGCACAAGCGAGTGTGCAGTCCTACAGGAGCTTTCGGAGGACTCCAGCGTCTCCTTGTAGCGCGGTACGGTTCGTGTAGAACTCCAGACCACGCAGACCCCCGAGCTCTTCCCCTCCGCCTGCGCGGCCGGGTCCGCCGTGCATTTGATTGGGAAGCACCATTCCCGGTGGCAAAACTTGGTCGGCCACCTTCTTGCTGGCCATCACCACGCGCCCATTCCAGGCAGCGGCGTGGGGCAGGAGTCCACCCACCCACGAACGATCGTCTGCGTAGACGCTGCTCACCAGCATGCCCTGCCCCTTTGCGAGCAGGTCACCTGCAGCGTCGACGGAGCCGTCGTAGGGCATCAATGTGCTGCAGGGACCAAATACCTCCAGCTCGTGCAGACGGGTTGCGGAGGCCGCATCCCGAGCGCGGAGCAATGTGGGTGCCACGAAGAATCCGGTGCCGGACTCGGTGTGTGCCGCCTGGACCGGGGCTGTACCGCCCACCACCACATCGGCTTCCTCGCACAGGGCTTCGATGCCGGCCCGAACGTCACGCAGCTGGGCGGCGGTGGCCACTGGACCCATCCCCACCGAGCGATCGACCGGGTACCCCACTTGGACCCGGCCCAGCTCTTCAGCAAGGGCGCTGGAGAGGTCGTCTGCCACGGCTTCGGGCACCATGATGCGCCGCACTGCAGTGCACTTCTGGCCGGTCTTTTGGGTGATGTCCTTGACGATATTGCGGACCGCGCAGTGCCAGAGATCGGTTCCAGGCACCACGTCGGGGCCGAGCACCGCGCTGTTGAGCGAGTCCGCCTCGATGTTGATGCGCGTGGAGCGCTCCACCACACAGGCATGACCCCGCAGGACGGCACCGGTGTCTGCAGATCCCGTGAATGCCACACCATCTTGCGGCCCGAGGTGATCGAGCAGATCGCCTGCGGAGCCACACAACAGGGACAGGGAGCCCGCCGGTAGGATTCCCGATTCCACCAGGATCTGTACCATTCGCCAGGTGAGGTGGGCGGTGGCGGTGGCGGGCTTGGTGATCACGGGCACACCAGCCAGGAAGGCCACCGCGATCTTTTCGAAGGTGCCCCAGGCCGGGAAGTTGAAGGCGTTGATGTGGACTGCCACACCGGGGCGTGGCATCCGCACATGCTGACCCACGTACCGGGCACCAGACCCGAGTTTTTCGGCCTCACCGTCGAGGAGGAACGTGCGCTCGCCGAGATCGCGCCCCAGTCGAGCATAGGCGGCCAGCGTGCCGGTGGCTCCGTCGATGTCGAACTTACCGTCGCCTCGAGTGGTGCCGTTGTTGTCCCGTGAGAGGTCGAGCAGGGCTTCACGATGTTCGTAGATCGCGCGTGCCATGGCTTTGAGCAACGACCCTCGCTCGGCGAAGGTGAGGGCGCGCAGGGCCGGGCCGCCCACTGTCCGGGCGTAGTGTGCAGCAGCGCCGAGGTCGAGGCCTCGGGTGGTTGTGGTGGCCACGACCGCCTCGGTGGAGGGGTTGACCAGGGCACGACCCTCTCCCTGACCGTCTTGCCAGGTGTCGCAAAGATAGGATTGGAGGCGCTGCATGAAAGGCTCCGGGAACAACGGTGTTCAAGGCCGCGAGATGTATCGCGGCAGCAGCGTCGCGGTTGGGCTGGCCGGTCAGTTTCTCGCACGCGCTTGGTCGATCCGACGCAGAGGGCGGTCGTTATGTGAGGTCCACTTCGACCGGCGATCCGATGGTGACCTCGGTGGGAGTGATGTGGGCCCGCACCGCACGAACCTCCACGCCGGCTTGGTGGGCCGTACGCAGGGCTTGCCCGTAGGCCGGGTCGATGTCGTCTGCCGGCACAACGCAGTCGATGTCTGCACGCGAGACCAGGTACAACAACACCGCACGATGGCCGGCGCCCACCATCCGACGAAGCGCTTCGAGATGTTTTCGACCGCGAGCGCTCACCGCATCCGGGAAGGCGCCGGAGCGTCCGCCAGTCCACAGAGTCACGTTCTTGACTTCGACAAAGCAGGTGGAGTGCCCTTGCTGGTGTGGTGGTGGGTCTGTGAGCACGATGTCACAGCGACTGCTTTCGTCGTATCGAACCTCGGTGCGGAGGGTGCCGTAGCCCGCGAGTGCTTCGATTCGGCCGGTGCGAATCCCCTCGACGACCACACGGTTGGGTCGACCGGTGTGTACGAGAATGGCCACGTCGCCGGTTTCGCCACCGTAGGCGATCTCCCAGCTCCACGGCAGCTTGCGCTTGGGGTTGGTCGCACGCGACAGGAGCACGGTTCCGCCAGGGACCAGACAGGCGGTCATGCGACCGCTGTTTGCGCAGTGGGCAACCGCCTGGGTTCCGTCTGGAAAGACCACATCTGCGAGGAAGCGCTTCCGGCGGCCGAGCAGGCGGGCGGAAACGAGTGGTGTGTCAAACTTCATGAGTCCTTGTGTGTCGCACATTTGTGACGGTGAGAGTGCCTTTGAGCAGGGGATTTGGGTGAGGTGTGGTCCGCCACTTTGGTGATGTGTTCGGGGGATTTCACCCTGATTCTCTGGGTTGATGGTGGAGTCTGACACTGCGCAAGGCTACCGTTCAGTCGGAGCGACTGGAATGAAAGGTCACGCCCAGCGCACATCCCCTGCACGCCGCCGATTCCGGGTCCTGGAGACCATTGGGAGGGGTGGATTCGGTGTGGTCTATCGAGCGGAGATGTCGGATGCGGGAGGCTTTTCCAAGCAGGTAGCGCTCAAGGTCATGACCTATGATGGTGAGGCGTCCGACGAGATCGCGCGCCGAATGAGAGATGAAGCACGCATTCTCGGACTGATTCGACATCGGGCTGTGGTGGGCGTCAACAGCCTTGTCCCGCTCTCGGAAGGGTGGGGCGTGGTGATGGAATATGTGGCGGGGGTCGACCTCTCCACGGCCATCAAAAAGCAGCGTCCACCGCCCGGCGTCGTGTTGGAGGTCATCGAGGAAGTCGCTGCTGCACTGGACGCGGCCTACACGCGTGCGGTCGGTGAAGACCAACGGCCACTGCGCTTGGTGCACCGCGACATCAAGCCGTCAAACATACGCATCACCGGCACTGGCGTGGTGAAGCTGCTCGATTTCGGGGTGGCTCGCGCGGAGTTCGACCGCAAGGAAGCGGTGGAAATCGACGGGTTCGTGATGGGCTCGGCCCGGTACATGGCCCCCGAGCGCCGCTTGGGTGCCGAGAGCCATAAGGCCGACGTCTACGCCCTCGGAATCGTCCTGGCCAACGCGTTGTCGGGCAAACGTTTTTCCGAGCCACCCAGTGACCCAGACGACCATGCGCGATTCTTGGGCACGGTGCTGGAGACCGTGCGCAAGGCGCTGGAGAAACACAACGACGACCAGGTCCGTGCCGCGGCCCACGACCTCCGAATGCTGCTCCTGGAGATGCTCTCGTTTCATCGCGAAGACCGTCCCGACGCCGGGAAGGTCGAGAAGCGCTGTCGCCGGATCCGAAAGCGCCTCCCCGGACCTTGGCTGCGAGATTGGGCGGAGCGGACCGTTTCGCGGCTGCAGCAGTACGAACAAGTGGCACCATCTGAGGCTGAAGACGACACAGGACGGATCTTCGAGGAGCTGACGGGCTCACCGAACGCTCCCGCCCCAGATGAATCCGCGGCGACATGACCCCAGCCATCGCCGAAGCGAACCGACCGATGGGCCATCGTGGCGGCGATGCTGGGATCTGGGCTCATCGGCTTTGTGCTGGGGCGAGTGCTGTGAGCGGTGCCACTTGGTCTGTCGCGCTTGGTGTGGCGCTGATGGGAGGCCTCGGGGCTCTGAGCCGCTGGGGCCTGGGCGCGCTCGTGAGTCGTTTTGTTTCGGGG
>CAJWOS010000259.1 GCA_913044235.1 uncultured Pseudomonadota bacterium | reverse complement strand
TCGGGGGACATGAAGCCTGG
The DNA here is from genome assembly GCA_913044235.1 of uncultured Pseudomonadota bacterium. Classification (GTDB taxonomy): domain Bacteria; phylum Myxococcota_A; class UBA796; order UBA796; family UBA2385; genus CAJWOS01. The sequence continues at coordinate 9,882 of CAJWOS010000259.1, read as the reverse complement.
AGTCCCCACTGCGGCACCAATTCGCGTCTCGTCTCGTGCCAACGCTTCTCCCAGCGCGGGCTCAGACTCGACAGCTACGGCGTCGAACCGTTCCGAAGCACCGAGCAGACGCGCCAGCCCCCAGTCGACCACGTACACCTCACCAAACTCCCCCATCAGGATGTTCTCAGGCTTGATGTCTCGATGGAGTACCCCTCGCGAGTGGGCATACCCAACGGCCGCACAAGCCCGCCGAAACACCTCGACCAGCCGACGGAAGGAGATGGGGCCGTCCTCGTCGAAGGCCGTCGGAGCGGCGCGGCCGTGCACCCCAACAATGACGTTGGCGAGGTGCTCTCCCCGAACTTCCTGCATGGTGTAATAGGCACGGCCATCGGATAGCCTTCCGAAGTCGTAGACCGGCACGACGCCTGGATGCTCCAGCTGCGCAGTGGTCTGTGCCTCTTCCACGAAGCGGGTCCGCAGATCTGCTTGCAGGGCTCGATCGGGACGCAACAGCTTCAGGGCCACTTTCCGATTCAGCTGGTGGTCGTGGACCCGCATCACCACGCCCATGCCTCCGGCACCCAACTGCTCGAGAAAGGTATACCGCCCACTGCGACCGGTGAGGGCAGACTCGGCGTTGGCCACCGCTTCTGCAGGACCGCTCTCGCTCTGCTCCTGCAACAACTCCGCGAGCCGAACCGCCCCCAGGTGCAGCCGAGGGTCGGAAGAGACATCGCCAAAGGCCGCTTCCACCAGAGCGAGGAGCGCGGGGTCGGGGTACGGCGGGGTGGTGGGCATACCCGGACTGTACGCAGTCCATGCCGGTCCGGCCAGTCGGTCCTGAGGCTATGGAGACGTGGCCTCGCTCGGTGCACACGCCACGGTGGCAGACACCGACCGAAGTGCCAGATCGTGGCCCGCATTCGGTCCCTCTACATAGGCATGCACAGTCTCGACCGGAGGCTGGAGATCGACCTGGAGCAGCCCTTCCAGGGACTGCCAAGCCCCCGTCGCAACAGTCTCTGTCACCTTCAGGAAGCGCGTTCCGCCACCGTCAACCACCCGAAGGGTCCACTGCAACGGCATCCCTTCGGCGGTCTGAACCTCCGCCGAGAGTCGAAAGGTCAGGCCCTCCGAGAGCCATGCCCTCACATCGACTTGCGGTCCATGCCATGACGCCGTGCGGTCGGTCACCACGACCTCCGCCTGGGAAGACTCCAGGGAGCGGCGGAGCCGTCCTCCGGTCGTGGTCACGGTCTCGAGTGATGGCCCCACGCCGGAGATGTTGGTCGTGCACCCCCGCCAGGGACGGCCCAACAGCGCATCCTGCACGGCAAAGTACGCCGGCTTCGGCGCCGCTTGTTCATCCCACAAGAGCGGGTCGTCTGGACCAATGGCCGTGTCGATCCAGCTGTACCGGTCGCTCACACCCCAGAACGCCACGTGGGTGCAGGCGGGCTCCAGCCGACACACCGACACCAGCCGATAGACCGCATCTGCTTGGGCCAGGAGGCGTCCCTGGTCTGCACCGGCCAGATCCGCCACCCGCACGTCCACTTCGGAGAGGTGGATCTCTACCCCCAGCGCGCCCAGTCGGCGGAGGTGGGCTCGAATGCCCGGCCAGTCCAGCCGACCCTCGGGAACGAGGTGCAGATGGGACTGCAGACCCACACCATCGATGGGCACATGTGCCTGCTGCAGCGCTTTCACCAGCCGGACCAGACCATCCGCCTTCGGTCCCGGCCACAACACCGCGTAGTCGTTGTAGAAGAGCCGTGCCTGCGGCGCTTCTGCTCGTGCTCGCAAGAACGCCGTCTCGAGGTACGAGGGTCCAAGAACCTCCACCAGCGAGGAGGGTGCGCGATGGCCGTCGGGCCCGAGGGCCTCATTCACCACATCCCAGACCTCGATCAGATCTCTGTGATCGCTCATCGTGGCCTGCAGATGGTCTGCCAAGGCCGCATCAAACACCCGCGGATCGTCTCGGCTCAGCCACGCAGGAATTTCCCGGTCCCAGACCAGCGCATGCCCCCGCAGTCCCTGTGAATTTGCGGCCGCGAAGGCAGCGATCGCCTCGAATGCGCGGGTGTCGCGACGCCCTTGCTGCCACTCGACATGGCCCCACTTGAGCGCATTTTCTGGAGTCAGAACATGAAAGTGACGCGCCGCAAGTGCTGCATGGGCAGGGTCGCCGTTCAAGACTGGAGTGTCGACCGCCACTCCGAGGGTCAGGCCCGCCCGCTCGGCCAGCACGCGCAGAGACGAATCGGGCTCCGACTCGGCGGCCTGTGCCCGCCAGCCGCTCCCGAGGCAAAGCCCCAGGAGGCCGAGTCGAACCGCCGCTGTACTCGCCCACCGTCGCACACGTCCTCCGCACCACCAGAAGAACGGCCCATGCCCTCGGGAGATTCCGGCCCGTGGATCAGAACAAGCCCGTGGAGCCCATCCGCTCGCACCACTCGGCGCTGATGGTACCGCTCACAGCTCCGTTGGCCGGATTGTCATTGAGCGACTCGTGCACGAAGCTGCCGTCATATGCACTCATTTCGATGTCGAAGGTGTAGGGTTCCCCGTCTCCACCCGACAGGTTGTAGTTGTAGACGAAGGGACCACCCTCCCACCAGCGGCCCGACCAGTTGTAGTCGGGGTCGTCGGACTCGGAGAGCGCCACATACTCGAAGCTGCCCTCGCCCATCGCACAGTTCAGCGCCGAGCCGAGGGTGGCAAAGTTGGGCTGGTCGGCGTCGGCGGTCTGGTTGTGGGTGAAGCCGCCCAGGTACTCGTCTTCAATCTTCAGCATCAGGTTGCAGGTGCTGGGCTCGAACATTTCCACCGGGTCATAGGGCGGCTGATCCAGCTGCAGGTAGTCGGCCACATTGGTGCAGGTCGCGGAGGGGCTGCTCGACAGGTACGCGAGCAGAGTGCCGCCCTGGTTGTAGGCAAACGCCTTGTAGAAGGCCACCTCGGCCGAAGCCTGCCCGTCCACGGAGACCGTGCCCGTGATGAACGGCATGACCTCGGCGTCTGCCTCGGAACCGGTCTCCCCCTTGCTGCTGCATGCGCACATCAGCAGGGCTATCCCCAACATGTTCGGGAGACCGAGGGTTCTGAAAATTTGTCCGCGCATCCTTCCTCCACCAGGCCGGATGGCCCGGGTGCGGTGCTTCATCTGCAGGCAGCCTACCGCAGAAGCGATGTGCGAAGTGAAAGCGATGCACAAAACACGCGCGGCGGGCGCCGATGGGTCAAGCCTTGGCTTCCGTTCCAGAGCGACGGGTGAGCCACACTTCCATAAACGTCTGCAGATCTCCGTTGAGCACCTTGTCGGTGTTGCCCGACTCGTGCCCGGTCCGGAGGTCCTTCACCATTCGGTAGGGCTGCAGCACGTAGCTGCGGATCTGGCTCCCCCACTCGATGCTCTTCTTCTCGGCATTCTGCGCGTCGACCTCGGCCTGCCGCTTCTCCAGCTCGTGCTGGTACAGCTTCGCGCGCAGCATCTTCCAGGCCTTGGCCTTGTTTTTGTGCTGGCTTCGCTCGGCCTGACAGGCTGCCACGATTCCAGTGGCAATGTGGGTGATCCGCACTGCGGAGTCGGTGGTGTTGACGTGCTGTCCGCCGGCCCCACTGGCTCGGTAGGTGTCGATGCGACACTCGCTCTCGGCCACCTCGATCTCAATGTCGTCGTCGATCTCCGGCGTGACGTCGACACTGGCGAAGGCCGTATGCCGACGTGCCTGCGCATCGAACGGGCTGATGCGAACGAGGCGATGCACGCCGATCTCCGACTTCAAGTACCCGTAGGCGTACGGGCCCTGGACCTCGATCTGGACCGACTTGATGCCCGCATCTTCATGCGGCTGCTCGCCGACGATCTTGGCCTTGTAGCCAGCCTTGGTCGCCCATCCGAGGTACATCCGCTTGAGCATCGCTGCCCAGTCACAGGCGTCGATTCCGCCGGCTCCGGAGTTGATCTCCAGCACTGCATCGTTGACGTCCATCTCTTCCGACATCATCTGCTCGATCTCGGCCTGACGCATATCGGGAGCGATCACCCGCATCGCCTCCTCGCCCTCGGCGATAGTCTCCGCATCACCTTCCTCTTCTCCCATCTCGACGAGCGTTGCGGCTTCGTCGATGGCTTCCTCGAGAACGTCGAGCTTCCGGAGCGTGCGCTCAATGCCCGCTTTTTCCTTGAGGACTTTCTGGGAACGAGACTGGTCAGTCCAGAATTCTGGATCGTGGGTCTGGTTGGAGAGCTCTTCGAGTCGTTCCGTCAGAGACGGAACGTCAAAGGTGCCCCCGGAGCGCCGTGAGGCGTGCTCGGAGCTGTTTTTGGAGTTCGGCGGTGTCGCTCATGGTGTCCTCGACTGGAGCCGGGCCCTGCTGGGCTGGCTGCTCCCGCGCGGTAATCGACAGCTTGCGTCGCGTCCATGGTCTTCACGGGTTCGTCCGATGCCGGGACGGCCGGCACCATGCCCACGACTGGAATACACGGCCGCCCATGGCCCGTGTCCTGCTCGTCGACAACTACGACTCCTTCACCTGGAACCTCGCCCACGATCTCGGACGGGTGGGCGCCGACGTGCATGTGCATCGAAATGATCGCATCACGGTCGATCAGATTCTCACGCTCGCGCCGAGTCACATTGTGCTGTCACCCGGACCGGGGCGACCGGAGCGAACCGCCGACTTCGGCGTCTGTGCCGACATCCTCACACACTTCCACAACACGCCTCTGCTCGGCGTCTGTCTCGGCCACCAAGGGATGGCCTGGCACCTGGGCGCCCGCATCCAGCGAGCCCCTGTTGTGATGCATGGCAAGACCAGCGCGATTCGACACCACGGCCGTGGCTTGTTCGAGGGCCTGCCCCATCCGCTTCAGGTGATGCGCTACCACAGCTTGCTCGTAGACCGGACGTCGATCCCCGACGCCCTCGCAGTCACCGCGGAGACAACCGATGGACTGGTGATGGCAGTGGCACACCGCACGCGCCCATGGTGGGGTGTTCAGTTCCACCCCGAGAGTGTCGGCTCTCCAGATGGCCCTCGCCTCACCGAGCGGTTTCTGCAGATGGGGCCCGGCCCAGCCTTTCCGGGCCGCTGAGCGCTCGCTCACCCGCCGTCACGCTGGGGGAAGGGCTTGCATCTGGTCGGTGGCAACCCTCAGCCCAGTCGGTTCACATGCCCCATCTTGCGACCGGGCCGGATGTCTTCCTTGCCATACAGGTGCACCCGACAGCAGGGATCGGCGTATTCCCCGGCCAGGTCCAGCACATCTTCGCCGAGCAGGTTGGTCATGACCGTGGGGCGCACCACATCGGTGGGGCCCAGTGGCAGCCCCGTGATGGCGCGGACCTGCTGCTCAAACTGACTGATGGCGCAGCCATCCTGGGTCCAGTGACCGGAGTTGTGGGTGCGGGGAGCGATCTCATTGACCCGCACCGTGCCGTCAGCCTCCACAAACAACTCCACGGCCATGACGCCTTCGAGCTTCACCAAACGCGCCATCCTCACCGCAAGGTCTTGCGCGCGGCGGGCCACTTCCGGGTCGACCTGCGCGGGGGCGCGGGTTTGCCACAGAATGTGGTCTCGATGGATGTTTTCTACCAGCGGAAAAGCGGCGATGGCGCCGTCCAGTCCCCGTGCCACAACCACACTGGCTTCGAAGGCAAAGTCCACGAACCCCTCAAGGATGCACGGCACGCCCCGCAGCTTCAGCCAGGCCTCGTCGAGCACCGCCGGATCACGCGATCGCAGCACCACCTGCCCCTTGCCATCGTAGCCGAAGCGGCGCGTCTTCAGCACCGCAGGCACGCCCAGCACTTCCACCGCCAGGGTGAGGTCGCGCCGAGTGTAGACCCCTCGAAACGGCGCCGTGCGTGCGCCGCACTGCTCGGCGAATCGCTTCTCGACGAGTCGGTCCTGGCTCACGTGAAGCAGCTGGGGGCCGGGCCGCACCGGTACCCGCTCCGCCAGAAACGCGGCAGCCTCTCCCGGCACATTTTCGAACTCGTACGTCACCACATCCACGGCGTCGGCAAACGTCGCCAGCGCAGCGCGGTCGTTGTAGGCGCCGGTCGTGCACCGACCGGTGACCTGGTGCAAAGGGCTGCGTGTGGTCGGCCCGAACCCATGCACCACATACCCAAGCGGCGCCGCAGCGAGCGCGAGCATGCGACCCAGCTGGCCCGTACCCAAACAACCAATGACCGAGCCGGGCGGGAGAGGAGTGGGCGCGGCCATATCAGTCAAGCTCAGGAAGGTCGGTAAGCGCATCTCCATCGACCACTTCAGGCACCACCGCGGCGGTCTGTGCGGCCCGAAAGGCATCGAGTGCCTCCCGAACGTTGGCATCTTGAAGGGCGAGGATCGAGGCAGAGAGAAGGGCGGCGTTCTTCGCACCGGAGCGGCCAATGGCGAGAGTGCCCACGGGAACGCCACCGGGCATCTGCACAATGGACAGGAGGCTGTCGCGCCCCGAGAGCACGCGCGACTTCACCGGCACCCCCAGGACCGGCAGCGGTGTGAGCGCAGCGGCCATTCCTGGGAGGTGCGCGGCGCCGCCAGCACCAGCGATGATCACTTGGAGACCACGGCCGCGCGCAGTGCGCGCATACTGGTACAGCCGATCCGGCGTGCGGTGTGCACTGACCACACGGGCCTCGAAGGCAATGCCGAGGTCGCGGAGCGTCTGACAGGCATGAACCATCGTGGGCCAGTCGCTGCGACTGCCCATGATCACCCCCACGACTGGCTCGGCGTGGGAGATGGGTAGGGAAAGGACTTCGGTTTGGGATTCGGCCATGGATCACCTCTCCGGCCCGCGCCTTCTATCTCCGAGCCACCAAGCGACCGGGCAAGCCGTCGGTGAGCGTACGAAAGGCGCTGGATCCATGCGCGCTCGCAAACCATGGATTGGTGTACGTTTTCGGAAGGCATCGCGCCAGTATGCGCAGCCGTCACCGGCATGACACCCGCGAAAAGAACCGGTGACAACGGAGTGAGCATTCTGCGGCAGCCTCAGGTCCGCACGAGGCTCGCAATACCCCTGCAGCGAACCGCGGAGCCCAGCCGGGAGGCGCCGTCGGCGGTGATGCCCGTCCCGGACCGGAGGCAGGAATGCCCGTTCGTGCCGTTGTCGGCGCCCAGTGGGGCGACGAAGGAAAGGGTCGAATCGTCGACTACATGGCTCAAAAGGCTGATGTAGTCATCCGCTTTCAGGGCGGAGACAACGCTGGGCACACCGTCGTGAACAGCTACGGCAAATTCGCCCTGCACATTCTCCCGTCTGGGATCTTCAATCCCGACACCCTCTGCATCATTGGCACGGGCACGGTGGTCAATCCAGACCAGCTCGAGAAGGAGCTGTCCGAGCTTGAGGCTGCAGGCGTGACCACCGACAATCTTGTGGTTTCGGACCGGGCCCATGTGGTGATGCCGTACCACCCCCGCCTGGACGGTCTTGAGGAAGCGAACCGCAAGGATGGTGCGAAGATCGGCACCACAAAGCGCGGGATTGGGCCCACCTATGCCGACAAAGCCGCCCGATTCGGACTGCGCATGGGCGACCTCCTGCGGCCCGACCACCTCCATCAGCGACTGAAATCCGTGGTGCCGAAGAAGAACCGGACCCTTCGTGACTTCGGCGTACCTCCAGTAGATGTGGACGAGCTGATGGCCACTGCAGAGCGCTGGCGCAAGGCGGTCGGACACCGCATTGTGGATGTGCTCCCCGCCACACGCGCCGCGGTCCGAGCCGACAAAGAAGTGCTGCTCGAAGGCCAGCTTGGTGTGATGCGCGACCTCGACTGGGGCATCTACCCCTACGTCACCTCGAGCAATCCCACCGCGGCTGCCGCAGCGGTCGGTGCCGGCATTCCGGCCGCCCTGATCACGGATGTGGTGGGGGTTGTCAAGTGCTACAGCACTGCGGTCGGCGGCGGCCCCTTCCCGCCCGAAGACCTCTCGCCTCTCGGGGATCGCCTTCGCGACATCGGCCAGGAGTACGGCGCCACCACGGGGCGTCCGCGCCGCTGCGGGTGGTTCGATGCCGTGAGCATGCGGCACGCATCGTGGCTCAACGGCTTCACTGCCCTGGCCATCACCAAGGTCGACATCCTGGACCACTTCGAAGAACTTCCGGTCTGCCGGGGCTACCGACTCGACGGAAAAGAGCTCGATGCCATTCCGTACACCACAGACCTTGAGCGGGTCGAGCCCGTGTGGGAACGGCACCCCGGTTGGCTGAGCGATACGCGCGACGCCCGCGCGTGGGCCGACCTTCCCGACAATGCTCGTGCATACCTCAGCCACCTCAGCCGACTCGCCGAGACCCCCATCCGCTTCGTGTCGGTCGGTCCCGAGCGCGACCAGCTGATCACGATGTCCGACGCCTGAGCTTCCGCCTCTGTCCACCGCGGGACACAGCCCGCCTCCGGAGTGCCCATGCCCACTTCCGCCGACGCACTGGTCCCCGTCATTCGAGAGCGACTCGCCCAGCGCATCCTGCACACCGACGTGCCCGGCCTCGGCCCGGTGACGCGGGGCAAGGTCCGTGACATCTACCGTCCCGGCGATGTCCGAGTCCTGGTGGCCTCCGACCGCATCAGCGCTTTCGACCGGGTGCTGGGAACCATCCCTCTCAAGGGGCAGGTCCTGAACCAGCTGGCTGCATTCTGGTTCAAGAACACTGCGGACATCGTAGAAAACCATGTGCTCGACGTCCCCCATCCCAACGTCACGGTGTGTCGGGAAGCCCAGCCGCTGCCCGTGGAAGTGGTGGTTCGGGGCTACATTACCGGCGTCACATCGACCTCGCTCTGGACGCAGTACGCCGCCGGAGTGGAGCGTCCGTATGGGCTCGACCTGCCGGCCGGCCTGCGCAAGAACGACCCTCTGCCCGCACCGGTCATCACCCCCACCACCAAGGCAGAGCACGGTGAGCATGATGTCCCCACCACCGAGGCGGAGATCGTGGCATCGGGCATGGTCTCGGCAGAGCGTTGGAAGGAAGTGCGCGAGGTCGCACTCGCGCTGTACGAGCGAGGACGCACCATCGCTGCCCAGGCTGGGCTGATCCTGGTCGATACCAAGTACGAGCTCGGCATCATTGATGGCCGCCTCACGCTGATTGACGAAGTCCATACCCCCGACAGCAGCCGCTACTGGCTCGCCGACTCGTACGACGAACATCGCACGCCGAAGAGTCTCGACAAAGAGCATGTGCGCAGTTGGCTGAAGTCCGTGGGATACACCGGCGACGGCCCGTCTCCACCGATCCCGGACGCCCTCGCTGTGGAGCTGTCGCTTCGGTACATCCAGGCCTACGAACAGCTCACCGGTCGCGCGTTCGAGCCCGCGCCCCTTCCCATCGACACGCACCTCGCCCGGTCGCTGTCGACCTACGCATCCTGATCGTTCCCCGCAATCGACCGGCCCTGTCCAGCCCCCAACCCCATCGAGGTACCGCCATGCCGTCGTCCCCTCGCTCAGTCCTCGTCGTCGGAGGCGGCGGTCGTGAGCATGCCCTCGCCCGCTCCCTGTCCCGAGCCTCAGGCGTATCCGAGGTAGTCGTCGCGCCCGGAAACGGTGGGACCACCTGGGATGCTGCACCCGGAACGGCACCCTGTCGGTCTGAAGCGGTCTCCTCCAGCGACCTTGACGGCATTGTGGCGCTGGCAAAGTCACTGGCCCCCCGAATGGTCGTGGTGGGCCCCGAGGCCCCGCTCGCAGAGGGCCTCTCCGACCGACTCACCGCCGCCGGAATCGCATGTTTTGGACCCTCAGCAGCGGCAGCCGAGATCGAAGCCTCAAAGGGCTTTGCCAAGTCGTTCATGGTGCGGCACGGTATCCCTACCGGGGATGCACGAGAGTTCATCGACGCCGACGTGGCCAAGG
>CAJWOS010000258.1 GCA_913044235.1 uncultured Pseudomonadota bacterium | reverse complement strand
ACCCGGCTCGGCCTTCTCCTGGTTGCCCATGCACAAGTTGCAGCCAGGGCGCTCGAGGTACATCACGTTGCGGTACTTGGTGCGAGCGGCTTCCTTCGGCGCGTTGTCGTCGAACTCAAATCCAGCGTACTTCTGGAGCACTTCCCAGTCCCCTTCGGCCTTGAGCTCACCCACGATGTTGTAGGTGGGCGGGGCCACCACAAGGGGCGCCTTGAACTCGACCGTGCCGTGGTCGCGCTCGATGTTGCGGAGCATTTGGGCGATGATCTGCATGTCGCCCTTGTGCACCATGCAGGAGCCCACGAAGCCGAGGTCAACGGTCTTTTCCCCACCGTAGAAGGAGATGGGCCGGATGGTGTCGTGGGTGTAGCGCTTCGACGGGTCGTCGTTGTGCACGTCGGGGTCGGCGATCATGGGCTCCACGATCTGGTCGAGGTCCACTACGAACTCGGCAGAATACTTGGCGTTGGCATCGGGCTGCAGCGGCGGCTTCTTGCCGGTGCGGATTTCGTCGATGCGCTGGTTGGCCTTGGCCACAAGGCCGGCAAGCACTTGCTTGTCGTTGTCCATTCCGCGGTCGATCATGATCTGGATGCGGCTCTTGGCGATCTCAAGCGACTCCATGAGGGTGTCTGGCTCGGAGATGCAGATGGAGGCCTTGGCCTTCATCTCGGCGGTCCAGTCGGTGAACGTGAAGGCCTGATCCGAGAGCAGCGTGCCGAGATGGACCTCGATGATGCGCCCCTGGAACACGTTTTCACCCTCGAACTTCTTGAGCATCTGTGCCTGGGTGGCGTGCACCACGTCGCGGAAGTCCATGTGGTCTTTCAAGGTGCCCTTGAAGGTGACCTTGACCGACTGGGGAATCGGCATGGTGGCTTCACCGGTGGCCAGTGCGAGGGCCACGGTGCCCGAGTCGGCGCCAAATGCCACGCCCTTCGACATCCGGGTGTGGGAGTCTCCTCCGATAATCACGGCCCAGTCGTCGATGGCGAGGTCGTTGAGCACCTTGTGGATCACGTCGGTCATGGGCTTGTACTGACCGGCCGGGTCGCGGCCGGTGATGAGGCCGAACTTGTTCATGAAGCTCATCAGCTTCGGGATGTTCCGTCGAGCCTTGGCGTTCCAGACCGAGGCGGTGTGGCAGCCGGACTGGTAGGAGCCGTCGACGGTGGGCGAGATGGTGGTGGCAGCCATCATCTCGAGCTCTTGAGAGGTCATCAGGCCCGTGGTGTCCTGCGAGCCCACAATGTTGACCTTGACCCGCACGTCGGAGCCGGCGTGGAGGGTGACGCCCGGGGTGACGCCCACGGCGTTGCGGTTGAAGATCTTTTCCACCGCGGTGAGGCCCTGGCCCTCGTGGGAGATCTCTTTCGCGGTGGCGTAGACGATCGGCATCTCGATGCCGAGGATTCCGGCTGCGGTGGTCTGGAGCTTCTTGCCAAACACCACAGCGTAGGAGCCGCCGGCCCGAATGAACTCCAGCTTCTGGGGAGTGAGCGACGACGGGATCTCGGAGAGCACCTTGGAGCCGTCTTCGTTGAGCAGCTGCTTGGTGCGTGTGTTGATGGTGAGCACGGTTCCAGTTTCGATGGAGAACACCTGCTCGAGCTCGGGCTCGCCATCTTCATCGAAGATCACCTCACCGTTATCGTCGAGCTTCTTCACCCAGTTCTTGAGGTCCACCCCGATGCCGCCGGTCACGCCCACGGTCGTGTAGAAGATGGGGGAGATGCCGTTTGTGCCGCCCACGATGGGAGCGATGTTGATGAAGGGCACATAGGGGCTGGCCTGGATGCCGGTCCACAGGGCCACATTGTTCACACCCGACATGCGCGACGAGCCCACGCCCATCGTGCCTTTCTCGGCCACCAGCATGATCCGCTTGTTGGGGTGCTTGGCCTTGAGGTCGAGCAGAGTCTGCTGCTTGGCCTTGTCGTGTTCGAAGAGGCTCTGGCCGTGCAGCTCACGGTCAGACCGGGAGTGGGCGTCGCTGCCGGGCGACAGGAGGTCGGTGGAGACGTCGCCCACGGCCACCACGAAGGTGACCGCCTGCACGGTCTCGTCGACCGGCGGAAGCTGGGTGAAGAATTCGGCGTGCGCGTAGCTGGTGAGCAGCTCGGTGGCGAGTGCGTGTCCGGCCTTGTGCGCGGATTCGAGGCGGTCGGTGTCGGCCTCGTAGAGGAACACCTGGGTCTTCAGCACATCGGTGGCCTGGCGGGCGATGACGGCATCGCTTCCGAGGGCGAGGTCAAGGAGCATCTCGACCGATGGGCCGCCTTTCATGTGCGACAGCAGCTCGAAGGCGAAGTCGATGGAGATTTCGGGAACGACGGCTTCACCGAGGACGATGCGCTTGAGGAACGCAGCCTTCACACCAGCGGCGCTCGTGGTTCCGGGCAGGACGTTGTAGATGAAGAAATGCAGCGAGCCGGCGCGATGCTCGTGCGCCGTGTCGACGATCTGCGCGATCAGCACCTCAACGAGTGATGCGTCTTCGATGGGCTTCGGGTGGAGCCCCTCGGTCTTTCGAACTTCGATCTGGGCGAGATAGTCGGTGTACTGGCTCATGAGCATCTCTTGGGTACGGATGGACAGCGCGCGGCGGAGACCTACGCGGTCCCTATATCGAGTGAAGGCCCGATGTGGTGGGGTGAGATGCGGGTTGAAGATGCTCTGGGCGCCGTGAGTGCCCGGGCGCTGGCCGAGGCACGGCACAGAGGCTTCATTCGAGCTCAGGAACACCTCCGTGGGCAGCGCGTTGGTCGAAGATCAGCCTGGACTGAAAGCCGAGCGCCCAGACCCGGAAGAGTGCCTTCAGCGTTCGGTTCATGACGGGCCGGTACAGAGCACTGGGCCGGCTCCGGATCGGATCGGTCGGCGGTCCCGGGCCGTTGCTCGGGCGGAGGCTTGGGGCAGCCTCTGGCTGCATCCATGAAAGCACTGCCGATCAGCGCACAGTCTCCACCTGCACAGCGCTGCAGAACCACGACCGGTCTCGGGCGAGCAGGGTCGCGCCGAGGGCCTCGTCTCGTTCGATTTGGACGGCCAATGCATCGGGTCGCCAGCGGGGCACGAGCCGGTTCCAATAGCAGATGCGCGCGCCGGGTCGGGCTGCCCGAGCGGTGAGCGTCAGGATCCGGCTGTGGCTCTCGGCGTCGAGCTGCTCGAAGATGCTCGCGTAGTGGAACGCGGAAAACGACTGGGGCGCGCAGTCCTTCAGGAAGGCCTCCAGCTCGGACACCACGAAGCGCACCCGCTCGGCCCGCTCCGCAAGCGCAGCACGACCGGTGGTGGACAGGTAAGGATGGGCGGCTTCCAGATCGGGGAAGCTGCCGGTGAGGATGCCGTGCAACAGGTAGTTCGTGCGGGCCGGGATGGTGCACAGCACATGCTCTGCGCGTTGCCGAAACACCTGCGATGCAGAGTCCGCTTCGGAGTCGCGCCGTACCGTGGGGGAACTGCGCCAAGCCAGCATGGCGTCGCTCAGCCCCAGTCGCACCAGGGCTCGCCATCGACGGGTGTTCCAGTGGGCCTCGAAAAACGTGCGCTGTTCTTCGGGACGGTCGAGGGCCAGGAGGTCGCGGATGGTCTTCGTCCGGTGCACGAGCGGCAGCACGCGTCGGCGGAAGCGTGCGAGGTTTTGTGCCTGCCGACCTTGCTGCACGATGCCTGCCCGAATCATGTCTTCGTGGGCATCCCACCAGGTGCGGGCCTCGGCAGAGAGGTGATCGCGCACCCGGCGCCGATAGAGCGACACCCGGTTGCCGCCGATGTCGAAGCCGAGGATGGACTGGAGACCTTGCACCGGCATCACCCGAGCAGCCAGGAGCTTGAGCTCCGCCAGGGCGAGCTGGGCGCGATGGGGATGCACACAGGTGACCGAGCGGGCACCGTCGATGGCCAGGGCGAATGCATTGTCGCCGGCGGCGCACACCGAAAGCACATCGTCGTCGGGCTGGATCTGCAAGGCCGTCGACAATACCGCCGGGTCGTCCCAGGTCTGGGCCTGGCGGATGTGCCCGCTACGGGCTGGGCGGTGGTTGACGCTCATGGGTACGTTCCGGGGTGCCGGCGGGAGCGCTTCACACGGACTGGTGGAGCCGGCGTGGCTTGGACGGCTCGCTGAAGTAGCGCTGGAACTCGGCGTAGCTCACCTGAAGATCGCCATTTTGATCCATGGCGCGAATGAGCTCGACCAGCTCTTCGCGAGCGGTGTCTCCGTCGAGCGCTTCCACGAAAGCCTTCAGCTCCACCAAGCTGAGGATGCCGGATCCGTCGGTGTCGAATTGCACGAACACCTTGAACCAGTCGATGGTGCCGTCGCGCCGCTTGAAGCCGCGGAGGGGAGACTCCACGACTGCGCCGGCACTGTGGGTGAGGTGCTGTGCGAACTCCGCGAAGCTGATGCGGGCGTCGAGGTCGAGATCCATCTTCAGGATGCGATCCCGGATGTCCTGGTCGGTCACCCAGGCGTGCAGGACCCTTCGGTAATCGCTGGCTTCGATGAAGCCGGAGCCGTTGGTGTCGAGTCTCTCGAAGAGGGTGCGGAGCGGGTCTTGGTTCATCGTGGTCTCGGGTGGCGGGGTCGACGCGGGAAGGAGCCTATGCCTGACCGGAGTGTGGGGTCAATCGAAAGGGGCGCGGCGGACCGTCTCTCTTCTGGGAGCGAGTCGATGCAGGACCAAGGTCGGGTCCGCATGCTTGACGGGGACTCGGGACAGGCGAACCCAATGGGGTAGAGCCATCGCAGTCCCGGCGGAGGTGGCTGTCGCTGTTGCAGGCACACAGGACTGGATGTCGCGCTCACCGCGCCCACTCGGAAGTGATGATGACGGTCCGTCTCAGAGTCGCCCCCGGCAACCACGCAGCGGTGGTGGTCGTGGTGGCGCTGGCTTGCGCAGGCGACGGTGACAGTGGCAAGCCAACCCCGTGTCCATCGCTGGCGGATGGGGCGACCGGCCTTCGCGAGTACCTGCAGCACATCTCAGACCACACGTGTCTCGCGGCCGCCGACGCGCCCGGCCTGCGGGCGGCGATGCAGGAGCGCTACGATGTGGTCGCCCTTCCCTGCCACACCGTGTGGCGGACCTACTCGCCCGACGGGGTTCGCTGGGACGACTCCGAGGAGCGGGTCCTCGACCACACCAGCGTGCCCGACGCCTGGATCGACGCCAGCGGCACCCACTGGCTCACGGGAAACGACGTCACGCCCTTCCGGTTGGTCGAGGTGGCCACCGAGCAGCCCGAGCGGCTCCCGAGAGAGGGAATGCTGGGAATGGGCGGGATGGTGCTCGCCCGGGGGTCGGGTGCGTCGGCTGACTTCGAGCGGGTGACGTCGCTCGACCTGGCCCTGCCGCGCCCGCTGATGTTTGCCGACCCAGACCTGAGGCAGACTGCCAGCGGGGAATGGCAGCTCGTGTGGCTGCGCACCGATCCGCAGAACCTCGCCGAGATTGTGAATCCCGCCCTCGCCGCAGATCCGCATGAGATCGTGCGCTCGCGATCTGGCGATGGCATCGCCTTCGAGCCGGCCGAGTGGATCCTCGAGCCGTCGCTCTCGAACGTGGTGGATCCCACCGCTGGTCCCGATGGTGCCGGTGGCGTGGTGATCTACGCGAGCCAGGGTCTGGACGACACGTTTGGACTCTGGGAATGGCGCTGGACCGAAGGCGCATCCCCCGCCGCGGAGGGCACACGGGTGGCCACCTTCGACGGGGTGACCCCCGACCTTGTGGTGCGGGAAGACGGCTCGCAGCGGCTGGTGGTGATGGTGCCCGATGTACAGCCCATTCGGTTCTACCAGCGGGCTTCGGGTGCGGCCGTGTGGGAGCCGTGGTCGGTCGACAACGTGCCGGCAGAGCTTCGCAACCCGAGCCTCGCAGAAGACCCGAGCGGTGGGTGGTGGCTGTACTACAACCGGACGGATGCTGCCTGTCTGGCAGAAGTGCGGGGCTGAGCCATTGAGCCCGAGCCGAGGCTGCTGGCTTCGGTGGCAGGGACCACCACAAGGCCGATGTGCCAGAGACGGCCCCGGCTGGATACAGCATGGAAGACGCGGGTCTACCGCTGGAGGACGCATGCGTGGAACCCTTCGAGAGTCTGCTTTCATGGTGGTGACCCTGAGCACCGTCTTGGCGGTGTGCACGAGCAAGAGTGGCTCCGGTGATGACTCGGGCGTCGTCTCGTCGATCGACTGGGACAGCGGCGGCCTCGGCGAAGGCGAAGGCGAAGGCGAAGGCGAAGGCGAAGGCGAAGGCGAGGGCGAAGGCGAAGGCGAGGGCGAAGGCGAAGGCGAAGTTGCCGGCGATTTCTACGACTTCACCAGTGCGTTCGGCGACGAGTCGTCGGTCTCCTACAGCGGCCAGGTGTTTCGCCAGCTGCTGATCGACGACATGAAGATCTACCTCTCCGGCCTCACGGATTCGCTGAACGGAGCCAGCGGCATCGTGTCCGCGGGCAAGGTGCGCGACGACCTCGAGTTCTACTACGACTTCGACAGCGCAGCTGGTGGCAGTGTCGGCATCGGTGTTTCTCCTGGAGACGACGGTGCGCTGCAGGAAACCTACGACGACGTGTCGTCGGGCAAGGACCTCAACGGAAAGATCGCGGGCAACGATGCCACCGGTCAGCACAAAGACTGGAGCACCGAGTTCGTGGGCTGGGACCAGGCTGGCGTGACCACTCCTGAGTCCTTGGTCCGCACTTGGTTCGACGAAATCGATGCACAGGCCGCGGCATGGAACGCTGGCTCGCACTCCTTCCTCGATCCCGACGGCAACAAGATCACCAAGGTGTTCGTGTCGCCTGAAGGCCTTGACTACCAGCAGCTTCTGCAGAAGTTCATCCGCGGCGCAGTGGCCTTCTCGCAAGGCACCGACGACTATCTCGACGATGATACCGAAGGAAAGGGCCTGAACTCCGACCATACTGGTCCCGACGATGGCGACCCCTACACTGCGCTTGAGCACCAGTGGGACGAAGGCTTCGGCTACTTTGGTGCATCCCGCGTGTACCCCACCTACAGCGACGACGACATCGCAGATAGCCCCGGGCAGGACGCCGACGGCGACGGCAAGATCGACCTCAAGACCGAAATGAACTGGGGTCACAGCGTCAACGCAGCGAAGCGTGACCGTGGCGCCTTGGTTGCCACAGACTTCACCGCTGAAGCCTGGGCAGGGTTCTGGCTTGGTCGCAACCTGCTCAGCCAGACCGCCGGTAGCGAGCTGACTCCTGAGCAGTTCACCCAGCTGCAGGGCTACCGCGACGGCGCGATCCTGGCATGGGAAAAGGCGATCGCCTCTACCGTGGTGCACTACATCAACGACACGCTGCAGGACATGAACGATTTCGGCACCACCGACTACGACTTCTACAACCATGCCAAGCACTGGGGCGAGATGAAGGGCTTTGCTCTGGCGCTTCAGTTCAACCGGCGCTCTCCTTTGATGGACAGCGACGATGTGACGGCAACGAAGTTCGCCGCTGTTATGGACCTGATGGGCACGGCACCGGTTCTTCCCACGGCCTCTCCTGCTGATCAGGATGCCTACATGGACGCACTGGTGGACGCTCGCACAATGATGGGCGATGCCTACGGCTTCGACGTTGGAAACCTTGGAGACGAAAATGGTGAGAACGGCTGGTAGTACTCTTTCCTGGCTTACGGTTGCTGGCCTTGGTGCCATGGCCGTGGGCTTGAAAGTCGGTTGTGCACCGATCCCGCAAGAGGATGAAGCAAAGCAGGGCGAGAGCGCCTACGAAGACGAGGAGGTCGTGATTGCGGTCTCCAACGTCCTCGCAGACGTCGGTCCGCAAGTGATCATCCCATCGCTCGAGGCGTTTTCCAGCGCCCTCGGCGGGCTGGACGATGCCATCGACTCCTGGGAGGCCGCGCACTCAGCGGGGCAAGACACATCCACAGCGCGCTCGGATGCACAGCTTGCCTGGGCCGACGCGATGATGGCCTGGCAGGAGAACGAAGTTCTGCAGATCGGGCCGGCGGGATCGTCTCTTTCTGCCATCGCTGGCAGCGACCTCCGGGATGAAGTGTACTCCTGGCCCACCATCAACACCTGTCGGGTCGACCAAGAGGTCGTCGCGGCAGTGTGGGATACCGATGGTTGGTTCGAAGACAACTTGGTCAACAGCTACGGGCTCGATGCACTCGAGCACGTGCTGTACGGCGGCGACGCCAATGACTGCCCCTCTCAGGTCGAGATCAACAGTGAAGGCTCCTGGGATGCACTCGGGCCCGCCGGTGTGGAAACCAACCGCATCGCGTTTGCCCGTGCGCTCACGGACCATGCCGGATCTGTTGTCGACGACCTGATTGCGCAGTGGTCTCCGACTGGTGGGAACTTCTCCGGCCAGTTGGACATGACGGCGGGCAACAGCCCGTACTTCAACGACCAGGAAGCGCTCAACGCTGTCTTCGATGGGTTGTTTTACCTTGAGACCGTCACGAAGGACCGCAAGATCGCCCAGCCCCTTGGGATGGTCGAGTGTTCTTTGGAGACCTGTCCCGATGACTCCGAGCACTTGGAGTCTGGTGTGTCCACGATGGCCATCGCGGCCAACCTCCGTGGCTTCCGCAGGCTGTTCAGCGGCGGCGATGGTGCGGGTTTCGACGACTTGCTTGTCCAGCTCGGTCACGCCGACCTTGCTGAAGACATCTTGACGAAGACCGATGCTGCCATTGACGTTGCGGAAAACACGGACGTTCCTGTGCACACAGGTGTGGTCTCGGACACAGCCACTGTTGAAGCGCTGCATACAGCAGTGAAGGCTGTGACCGACCTACTCAAGAACGACCTTGTCACCGTGCTCTCACTTGAAGTTCCGGCCGAAGCGGCCGGTGACAACGACTGAGACTCACTGCTACCCGAGCCTGGCCCACATTCGGGTCAGGTTCGCAATCGTCTTTTGCAGCACCAGCATTTCGGCCGACTGGACGGAATGTTGGGAACGCAAGGCCACGCGTACGTTTTCGAGGTCCATCAGGACCTCTCGTTGTTGTTGGTCGGGAATTGTACTCTGAATCCATCCCACGCATACAAGCCGGCTTCCCTTGGTCACGGGCGCGACCCGATGCAGGTTCGTGGCGGGGTACATCACCAAGTCGCCAGCCTGCGGCTTGAGGGAGTGCACCATCCCTGGACGCTCCACCTCCAGCTCGCCGCCGGTGTAGGACTCAGGGTCGCTCAAGAAAAGCGTAAACGAGATGTCGGTGCGAATCTGCTGGTTGCCCCTTCCCATCAGCGCATTGTCCACATGCGCGCCGTAGCCGCCACCGGGCTCGGTGCGCGACAAAAGCAAACGCGAGAACCGATGGGGACGAGCGGCACTGCGGACCAAGGGGTGACTGCGAATGGCATCGAGCAGTCGGGTTCGCATAACGGCACCGCTGCCAGTCGAGAGGTCGGCTTGCAGGTTGTGCTTTACGGCGCGAGCGGTTGCGCCAGCCGTGCTGGTTCCGTCCGTCCACGAGAGGGTGGTGGCGAGCGCGGTGATGTCGTTCAACAGTTCTTTCGAGACGACGGAGGAGACTGTGAGCAGCATCGAACAATCCATCCTTGATCGGTTGCAGGGAAACCTGTAAGCCATCCAACGACTGCCCGCTGAGGAGCGTCATGAAGGTCACATACAAGCATCTCACTACTCTTGGGCTCGCCACGACTCTGTTGGCAGCCTGCTCTGACTCGCCGAAGAGCGAGCCCGCAGCGGCGGCGCCCGCACCTGCTGAGGCAGGCGATGGGCATGCCCATGCCGATGCGAAGGCGGATGGGTCGGGCGAAGGCGAAGGCGAAAAAGCCCATGCCTCCGGCGAAGGCGAGGGCGAAGGCGAAGCAGCCCACGCGTCTGGCGAAGGCGAAGGCGAAGGCGGGCACCACGACATGGAG
>CAJWOS010000257.1 GCA_913044235.1 uncultured Pseudomonadota bacterium | reverse complement strand
GGCGGCGGCGGCGGTGGTGGTCGTCGTCACCGGTCTCGGTGCCGAAGCCGGCGGAGGCGATCTCGCTGCTGGATGCCGGGCATCCGGGAACCCTGGCGGGATGGAAGCACCAGGACGGCGCGGCGGCGCAGTGGCCGAGCGAACCGACCGCGCTCTGGGACTACGTGAGCGTGCCGGGCGGCTTCTACTCGCCGTGCCATCGGCCAATGTGCACCGGTCAGCCGCTGCGCCTCGGCGCGGAACTCGAGTCGGCGGTGAACCGATGGTACTTCCCGCTCTCGGATCGCCTTCCCGCGGGGGCGACCACGCCGCACAAACAACGCCCCGATTCCCTTCGGGCCGTACATCTTGTGTGCGGAGATAGAGAGGAGGTCAATGTTCATCGCCTTGACGTCAATGGGCATGTAGGCGAGCGCTTGGACGGCATCACAGTGGAAAAGTACGCGCTTTTCCCGGCACATGGCGCCAATCTCAGCAATCGGTTGCACCACGCCGATCTCGTTGTTTGCGTACATGATGGACACCAGAGTGGTGTCGGGGCGAAACGCAGCGCGCAGCTCGTCGAGGGAAATGAGCCCTTCGGCATCGACCTCCAGATAGGTGACCTCAAAGCCCTCTCGCTCGAGCGCATGGCAGCTGTCGAGAATCGCCTTGTGCTCGGTGGCCACGGTGATGATGTGCTTGCCCTTCTTCGCGTTGTAGCGAGCCACGCCCTTGATGGCGAGGTTGTCGGACTCGGTCGCACCTGAGGTGAACACGATTTCCTTGGCCGATGCGCCAATCAGCGAGGCGACCTGCTGCCGCGCCGCTTCGACCGCCTCACGCGCAGCCCAGCCGAAAGCGTGGCTTGAGCTCGCAGGGTTGCCTGGATGTTCGAACAAAAACGGAGTCATGGCCTCTACGACGCGCGGGTCGCAGGGCGTAGTGGCATTGTTGTCGAGGTAGAGAGGCAGTCGGATTTCGCTGCTCATGGGAACTCCAGCGGCAATCGCCGCGCGGATAGGCTCAGCCCGGAAAGTGGACGGCGGCAATGAGGGCCGGCTGCGGGTGCTCGCGATGAGCTTCAACGCTGCAGGTCCGGCAGGCAGAGCGAGGGGTTTCCGGTGCGCAGTGCTCACACACCGAAAGATAGGAAAGACTTTCAATAATCTCGGCTTCAAGCGCTTGCATACGACGAATGGCGGAGCGGGTCTCGATCAGCTTTCGGCCGTAGAAAACTCGCAGGGCATCCATCGCTGCGGGGCCCTGGTCCTTTTCCTTCAGCGCCGAAAGGAAGTCGCCGATTTCGGCAAGTGCAAAGCCCAGCTCTTGGAGTCGATCAATCCAGTGAATCCGCACGAGCGCATCCTGGCTGTACTGCCGAAAACCGCCCTTGGTGCGCTTCGCCGGCATGACCAGCCCCAGCTCTTCGTAAAAGCGAATCGCGCGCGCAGTCTTGCCGGTTCGCCGCGCAAGCTCGCCCACGCGGAGAAGCTTCTCCTCGCAGGCCGCGCCGCCGCTCGGCAAAACACCATCCCCTCGCCCTGGAGAGGACGCCATGGAGGCCGCCGCGACAATCGTTGGGTTCCGTGCGCTCATGAACTCAAGCTAACCCACCGTTTCGTATACATGAAAGCCCAAGCCGAAAAAACCTTCCGTGCACGGAAAGGTTTACGATTTTCACGGAGGGCGGGGTCGCCACACCCAGGGTCGAACGGCTCGAAATCTTCCATTGCGGCTCCAACTGTGTACAGAAAGTCCGTTGCGACTCGCGCGAAAGCGCAGGGTTCCGTGCACGTCGGTGCGCACCACCCGGCGCCCTCGCCACTGCGCCAGGGTCGCGGCATGAGGATGTCCGTGTCGGTTTTCCGGCCCACACGACACCACGACCCAGTCCGGGTTTGTTGCCACCACGAACGCGTCGGACGAGGACGTTCGACTGCCATGGTGCGGGGCAAGCAGTACGTCTACCCTGGGGAGCAGGAGTGACAACCACTCCTCTGCAGACCGCTCAATGTCGCCCGGTAGCAGGAACCGAAGCCCTTCGTATTCCAGCATCAGCACAAGGCTGGCGTCATTGTCGCCGACGCGGGCCACCGTGTGACTGCGTTCCAGCCACTCTCCTGAAGGGTGGAGCAGGCGAGCGGGACCGTCTGGCTCCCAGTCCGCCCCCTCGACCGGCACACGACGCGCATACAGCTCCTGCCACAACGCCCGATACGCATGCTCCTCTGGGCGAGGAGGACGCGCTGTGACGAAGCGTCCCACCGACAACGACTCGATCACCGGCACCAAGCCGCCGAGATGGTCTTGGTCCGGATGCGACAAAAACACTGCGTCCAGGTGGTGGTGCCCTTCCCTTCGCAGCCACTCCAGCACATCGCGCGACGGTGGACCACCATCGAAGAGCCAGCGTCGCCCATCCGGAAGGCGAATGAAGACCGCATCCCCTTGTCCCACGGCCAGCACGGTCACCTCCAGACCATCCACCAGTCGCAGTTCCGGTAGACCGATTGCACATGCCAGGGCACCCGCGCACAACACCGGTTGCCGACGCGCCGTGATGGCCAGCACGAGCAGGCCTGCGCCCATCGGGCCCACAGCCAACGTCCAGGGTGGACGATCGAGCCACGAGAGGACCCCCATCGCGCATCCTATCGCTTCACTCCCGATCCATAGAGCCATCATCGCCAACCGTTCCGGAGCGTGTGCTGCGATCAATGCGGCGGGTACACCCACTCCGCCCAACATGGGAACCGCCACGAGATTCGCGAGGGGACTCAACGGTGAAACGGCCTGGAACCACCAGGCCGTCAGAGGCAGAGTTCCGACCATGGCTCCGATCGAGACTGCCAGTCCGTCGATGACCCAGGCAAGGAGACGGGGAAGGTCCGGTGGCACCCACCGCAGCAGCCGCGGAGTCACCAAGAGGATTCCGAGGACTGCACCGAAGCTGAGCCCGAAACCCAGTCCATACACGCAGTCAGGGTCGTCGATTGTGACTGCCATCGCGGCCATCGCCACCAAGGTCCACGATCGGATCGGCCGCTCCAGCAGAGTGGCCGCAGCAGCGCCTGCCACCATCCAGACCGCCCGTCGCGCAGAGACCGGCCACCCAACCAGGCTGGCGTACATGCACGCCGACAGGATGCCGAACAGGGACACCATCGAAGCGCTGATCCTGCGCCACCGCCAAAATGGGTTCCACTCCACGCGCAACGCCATCAGCAGGCGCCCAATGGCCCAACAAGCGCCGGCCACAAAGCCAATGTGCATCCCGCTCACCGCCAGTAGGTGTGCGGTTCCCGTTCGTCGCAACAGCGCGACGTGCGCTGGCTCAAGGGCAGCTCTCTGCCCGCTTGCGAGAGACCAGAGGACGCCCCCATATTCCACCGCTGTAAACGCATCGGGAATCGACGAATCTGCTGCCCTCGGACCAATGACCACCCAGTCCTTCACCCGTCGAGTCTCCCGATCAAGTCGACGATCTACTCGCTGTCGGTCTGGCTCACCGGGAAGCGCAGGGGGGGAAGTCACCCGTGTGGTGCGTGCGGAAATCACGCGTCCAGCAGCCGGTACCACGCCTGGGAAGAGCAGCCGGACAGAGCCGGTGGGATGGTCCACGACAGCAGAGATCCCCGAGACCTCTCGGACCACTCCCTGGATCAGCGCGGCTCGCTCCAGCGGCACCGCTCGCGGCCCTGGGGCGCCGAGAGCAGCTCCCAGCATGACTGTTGCCAGCATCACAGCAATCCGCGCACCCAGCCGACGCCCCGCCAGCGCACCCACGAGCAGGAGGGACACGCAACCCATCCAGATTCCATCGACCTGCACCACATGTGGCCCCAACAATGCGACTCCGGCGATCAGCGCCACAGCCAGCCATGGCAAGGGCTCCCGCTCCCAGTCTGGAAATCCACCCCGGATTGTTTTTGCCCGCACCTGCATGCCGTCCTTCCTGCCCCATGACCCGCGATCGTCCGTTGAAGACAGCACGGCACGGAGCAATTCGCGCGCCATCGCAGGTCACGGTGGCCGGCGCACGGGGGGGACCAACCGACCACCGCCGCCCAGCCGCCCTTCTACCGATGCCTCCGTGCATCAGTGCGTCGGTTCGTCGCGCTGGTCGTCTGCTGCGCGTCCCCAGCCCCCACCCCCGGGCGTCTGGATGCGCAGGCGGTCTCCGGGCTTCGCCTGCCAGCTGGTGGGTGCCGCCTCCCACCCCTGACCCACATCCCTCAGGTCTCGACCGGGTCGGCCTCGTCCCCCATGGTCGAGTCCTGGGGCTCCCGCGGCCCGGCGCTCCGCAAGCACCGCCACCTCGGCCGCCGCGAGGAAACGCCATGTCTTTTCCAGACCGTCTCCTCCACGATGGCGACCTGCACCGCCGCTGCCCACTCGACGGCGGACCGACTCCAACCGCACGGGAAACCGCCGCTCCAGTACCTCCACATCGGTGGCACGGGTGTTGGTCATGTGCACCTGGACCGCACTCGCTCCCGGACCTTCGGGCGTTGCTCCCGCGCCACCCCCGATGGTTTCGTACCAAGCACCCGCGGCCGTACCCACCGTGAGGTTGTTCATGGTTCCCTGCCCCGCCGCACCGATTCCCAAGGCCCGAAACAGCGCATCCACAAGACGCTGCGACGTCTCGACGTTGCCCCCAGCCACAGCGGCCGGCGGCTGGGGATCGAACAAACCACCAGGATTGACCTCGATCTGTATCCGCTTCAGCACACCTTCATTGAGCGGGATGGGTACACCGATGAGACACCGCAGCACGTACAAGACTGCGGCCCGAGCCACTGCCGCGGGCGCATTGAGATTTCTCGGATGAGGGGGTGCCCCAATCGAGACCACCGTGTCTTGGCCATCTTCGCCCACGTCTACTGCAACCGTAAGCTCCGTTCCATCATCGAAGACTTCACGCCCTTCGAACCGCCCTCGACGCGAAGAGAGCGCATCGGCCACCGCTTCGGCAGCCACGGCCTGCAGATGGGCGAGCTGCGCAGTGACCACAGGCGAATCCAACTCCGACAGCAACCGCTCCAGTGCTGTCGTGCCCTGTCGACATGCCGCTACCTGCGCCAAGAGATCGGCCTGGACGTCATCGAGTTGCCGACAGCCAACGAGCTCCGGGAAGTGCACAGCGCCCGTATCGTCCACCAGCAGGTGATGGGGGATCACCACCCCCTCCTCCTCGATGGTGCACGCATCGGGGGGCATCGACCCCGCACGGATGCCACCGACATCCACATGATGACCCCGGCATGCTGCCCAGGCCACGCGTTCACCCCGACGATCAAAAATCGGCTGCATCACAGTGATGTCCGGCAGATGGGAGCCCCCAGCATACGGGTCATTCGTGACCCAGGCCTGCCCAGGCTTCAGCGTATGGGCATGGGTCTCCAATAAGGCTCGAATGGTTTCACCCATGGCACCCAGATGGACCGGCACGTGGGGTGCATTGACAGCGAGACAGCCCCCTGCATCAAACAATGCACACGAGAAGTCACGTCGATCTCGAATGCTCACCGAGCGAGCCAGCCGCGCCAGTGTCTCCCCCATGGCTTCGGCAATCCCCGCCAACCGAGCCCCAAAAACCGCCGTATGCACGGGGTCTCGGTGCTCACCAAGGGACTCCTTCATCCGATCCGCATCCGCTTCCAGCACCAGATGATCGCCCGCATGCCGGGCCGACCATCCCGGTTCGAGCACCACCGTGGATCCGGGCAGGATCACCATGGCCGGACCGGTCACTGTCCATCCGGCACTCGGGTGGGTGCCGACCGCATGCAGCGGCACGGTCTGCCATCCCCCATCAAACCAGCCGCGCACCGATTCATCGTGCGCGACCGGGGGAGGAACGCGGACGGTAGGACCTGCTCGGAGCGCCTGCTCGACCACCATTCGAACCGCCACCACCTCGACCGGATGCTCGGGCCGAACGAACCCGAACAAGCGCTGGTGCTCCTGATCGAACGAAGCCCGCAGCGCTCCGCTGAGACATCCCTGGTGACCACCGGTAGCGGTTCGACGCCAGATCACCTCGCGATCTTCCTGCAGCCCGTCCTCGGCGATGGGTAGCGCAATCACCCCCGTAGTGCCTACGTGCTGAGCCAACAGCTGGAGGGTACGGCTGCCCCCCGGAGGCAGTCGGCTTCGGGCATCGTCAATCGCTGCGGAGACCGAGTCGATGACGGCCACCCGGCGCTCCGTGCCCGGCCGTGATCGCCCGATGCCCACTGCCGACCACACGCCCGCGAGAATGGGAATGTGCACCTCGCGGATGCCCAGCTCGTGGGCCACCCCGCACGCATGGGCGGGACCCGCTCCACCGAAAGCCACCAGGATGTGGGATGCCGGATCTGCTGCATCCTCGGCCACGAGTCGCCGAATCGCTCGAGCCATGCGGCTGTGCGCAACCCTCCGCACCCCCGCGGCAATCCGCTCCACGGCACGACCGGGGTCGAGGCGCTGAAGCGCCATGCGCGCTGCAGCCAGGTCCAGCGGCTGGTCGCGCGATGGACCGGCAACATGGGGAAAGCCTGGCAGACGACCGAGCACCGCCTCAGCATCCGTGAGCGCCAGGGGTCCGCCGCGCCCATAGCAAGCGGGTCCAGGATGAGCCCCAGCGCTGCCCGGACCGACCGTGTAGATGCCTCCACGGGTAGCCACCATACTGCCGCCACCTGCTGCGATGGTGTCGACTCGGACTGCAGCCGTTGCGAGGCGGAGTCCGTCGACGACCAGCTGATCGGTCATCACCGGCAGTCGTGACGAGGGTACCCGGCACAGATCGGTCGATGTGCCCCCCATGTCAAGCCCGATAAAGCCCCGGGGATCTCCCGTTGCACGCGCATGCGCAGCCGTCGACACCACACCGCCAGCCGGTCCGGAGAGGACCGACCGACTGCCTCTCCAGTCCGGACTGTCATGGCTCGCCAGGCGACCGTCTGAGCACATCCAGCGCCCTCGATTCCGCGGGAGCAGCGGGGTCAGCGCAGCATCAAGAACCGCAGTCCGCATCCGTACCAAAAACCCCGCCGAAGGGGCCACATCCACACCCGTCGTGACCTGCGCCACGCCCATCGCTCGGCACCGGTCGGCAATCGTCTCGACCCAGGCTGGACGACGAGGCCCGTGCACAAGCGCCACCGCCACGGCTGCAGGGAGGGTACCCGCCGCGCGCAATCGCCCTTCCAGTTGCGTGAGGTCCAGCGGTTCCACCACTTGGCCATCGGCTCCAAGCCGACCCGGTATCGACACCACGCGCACGCCAAGCGGGGCCACCCGACGCACCGTTCGCGCGAACAGCACCGGCCGCACCTGTACGCCAAACTCGAGCATGTCCTCGAACCCGGCAGTGGTCACGAGCACCACCGGCCGCAACGTTCGCTCAAGCAGCGCGTTGGTGGCGATCGTGGTGCCTCGGCGAACGTCCCCGGCACCATGGGCCAGACGCTCCAGATCGGCGGCGTCGCTGAGAACCTTGGATACGTGCCAGCGCCCATCGCCGTCGATATGCACCACATCGGTGAACGTGCCGCCCTGATCCATCCACGCGCAGTGAATATTGCTGCTCATGGGGAATCCGAGACCACAGACGGACCGGGCACGACCGAGGTCGCGGGATCAGGGAGAGTAGTTCGCCTGGGCCGGTTCGGACTCGTTTCCGGCGATGTCCTGGAGGCTCACATCGATCGTGTACGAAGTCTCTGGATCGATCGAGCTGATGACCGAGACCACCTTGCCCGAGTCGGGGTCGATGTAGGCCTGCGAAGACTCACCTGTGGCCGAACCGATTCCGGCCGAGAGCTGCTGTGGTTCAGTACCTTCGCCCGAGACACTCATCATGAGCATCCCACCTTCTCCCGACTCAGCATCGTAGACATCGCCGTCTTCGTCGGCGTAGCCAACCTCAACCACAAGCACATCGCCCTCCGAGCCGAAGTCGTCCAGGACCACATCGAGACTGGTGATCTCCGGAGGGCTCCCGGAAGCGGTTGTTCCCGTGGTGCCATCGAGGTCGGGAGCACCGGAGTTTTCACCACCGGCCCCAAACTTGTTTTCTTCCGCGCCGCCACTGCAGGCCACGCCCAGGGTCAAAACAAATCCGAACAGAATTCCGCGCATCATCTCAGTCCTCCCGTGCCGTGCCCGATTGCAACGCGCACACACGTCTCTCACGCGAACTATACGGCACCAGACCGCACTCGTGGTGTCACAACGGTCGACACCCCCCTTGGGAACGGAGGTTCACCTGATGAAAAAGCTCGTCGCCGTGGTGTTGATGCCCTGCTTGTTCGTGCTGTCGGTCGGCATGGGATTGTGGTCATGGGAACATGGCGCTTTGCCCGGTTTTCGGCCGACTGCCGTGGAGGTGGCCGTGGATACGATCACCAAAGATCACCGCGGCGTTCGCATTTCCGGAACGGCGCACTACGCGCCCAAGCTTCGGCAGACCGCCACCGAGTCCGACACCGTTTGGTGGCTCTACCCACTGACCGCCCAAGGGCAGACCCAGGAGCGAACGGTGCGGGTGGTGGTGCGCACCACCCGAGAGCCCGATCCGCTGCTCGGGTTCGAAAACCGAACCGTGGAGGGTTTCGCTCGTCCCCCAGGGCGCCTGCTGCCCCAGGATGCTCGTGCTGCCCTTCGCCAGAAGGGCTACGATCTCCACGAAAACGTGATGCTCGTGGAAGAGTGGGACGACTGAGTCCACTCAGCCGAGCACTTCACCAGCCAGCGCCACCAGAAACTCGTTTTCTTCCGGGGTGCCCACAGTGAGTCGGAAGTATTCGTCGTAGTTTTCGTCGCCCCAGGCGTCGAACTGCTTGATCAGCACTCCGCGCTTCTTCAGCTCTTCGCGCAGCCATGCTCCCGTGCGCCCGTCCGTGAACCGTCCCAAGACAAAGTTGGTCTGGCTGGCGAACATCTCCACACCCTCGAAGCGTGAAAATCCCTGGATCAGTACCGAACGAGCCTTGGCGCATCGCTCGCGAAGGTCAGGAAGATGGTCGGGATCATGGAGCGCTGCGATGCCGAGCTCTTCATGGAGCGTGCCCACCCGGTAGTCGGTCAGCTGGGCGTTCAAGGCATTGACGAGCTCCGAGTCGGCGAGCAGGTAGCCCAAGCGTAGACCGGCCATTCCATACGCGAACGAAAAGGTTCGGCCCACCATCACATTGGGAAGCTGGCCGGCGAGCGGCGCTACATAGTCGTGCTCCTGCTCATCGATGTACTGCACGTACGCCTCATCGATCCAAAAGATTGACCGCGGATAGGCCCGCGCCAGCCGCTCCACATCCTGCTTGGAGATGAGAACGTTTCCGGTGGGATTGTTCGGGCTGCAGATGTAGACGAAGCTGTCACGCCGGCGCACGGCTTCTTCGATCTTGGCCACATCGAGTGTGAACCCGTTCTCCGGGTCGAGCGGGACCATGTGCACGGTGAGCCCTGCTTGCGCTCCCTTCTTCGGCACCTTGCTGTACGTCAGTCGCGGAGTGACCAAGGGATAGCCACGCTTGACCGTGAGGTGTTTGAAAATCCGAACGGGAGACTTCTTGATCTCACGCCGCACGAGGAAAGGCACCACCATCTTGAGAATGGGTCCGGACCCGTTGTGCAGGAAGACGTTTTCAGCCGCAACGCCATCTTTCTGCGCGATGGCTTCGCGCAGCTTCCGATTGGTGCCCTCGCTGTAGTTTCGAAGACCGGTGCGCGTGGCGAGCTGCACCATCATGTCGGCCACTGCCTGCGGTGCATACGTGCCGTCGTTGAGGCCCAGGTTGATGGGCAGGGTTGCGCCTTCGGGAGGCTTGAGCCCGGAAGTCATTGCATCTCCAGTGCTCCGGTCGTAGGTGGCGATCAGTGTGCCGCCCATCTGCCGGTGCTAAAAATCTTCTCGGACCGCTATCGGGTCAGACGGGTGCATGGCACTCGCGGGAGTCACGTTCA
>CAJWOS010000256.1 GCA_913044235.1 uncultured Pseudomonadota bacterium | reverse complement strand
CAACTGCGAGATCATGAAGTGGGCAGAACTGCGGGTGCTCGCCGGCGGGGGCACGAGCGCCGTAGGCTCCTATGGGGGGAGCTGCATCGAGACTTTGGTACGGAACCTCGACGAAGAGACCGGTGCGCATGGTTTCTCCGACTATTCACTGGAGTATTCGGCCAGCACGGTCACCTCTCGCTACGATGCGGGGGATGCTGCCGACGTGATCGAGGAGCTTGCGTCGGGCGAGCTGGCTGCCACGCTCAACCATGTGGCGGAGGGCATCAACGGCAGCAGTGTGCATGAGGTGGATCACATGCTCACTGTAGGGATGATCGGCGAAGGCCAGGGATGGGTCCACGCGACCGATGCCAATGTGGGCCAGCTCTCCCGGATGGCGGCCGACGGAACAGCAATGGTGTGGTCACCGCGCTCGAACCTTGACTTGTATGCGCAGACCTCACCGGCCGATGTGGCCCTTCGCATGGGCGTGACCGTTGCCCTCGGTCCCGACTGGACCTGGTCGGGATCCATGAATCCCTACCGAGAAATGCGGTGTGCGCATGAATACCTTGAGGCTCGGAACGCGGTGGCTCCGGGAGCCGACCAGTGGGACGTAGAGCTGTTCCACATGGTGACCAGCACAGCGGCACGGGTGGTGGGTTTGGATGGCGTATTGGGTGCGCTCGAGCCTGGGATGGTTGCTGACCTGGCGGTCTTTGCTTGGTCGGCAGAGCCATACCGATCGATTGTCGAAGCCGATGCAGCCGGGATTCACCTTGTGGTCATCGGTGGAAATGCGCTCTACGGCGTGCCGGAGCTGGTCACTCCGATCACCGACCATCCGGACTGGTGTGAGTCGGTAGACCCGTGCGGCGGCGACACCCGGTCGATCTGCGTGCAGTCGGCGGAGTCGGGTGATGATGCGCAGACTATGGCAGATCTGGAGTCCATCCTCACCGTGGCTCTCAGCAGCGCCAATGCGCCGGAAGACCATCCCTACGCCACGGAGCTGCACGGCCTGTTCTACTGTGAAGACTCGCGTGCAAGCTGCGACCTTTCTGCTGTGACCGATGCGGATGCAGACGGCGACGGTGTGTCGGACGCAGAGGATGTGTGTCCCAACGCTTGGGACCCGGCGCAGGTAGACTGGGACGGCGATGGAGTGGGAGACGCCTGTGATCCGTGTGCCATCATTCCCGAGGTGGATGCCGGCGCCTGCGACTTCTCGGCCACGGACTGGGATGGAGACGGTGTGGCCAACGACGAAGACGGCTGCCCGGTGCACCACGATCCAGATCAGGCCGATGACGACGGTGATGAAGTGGGGAATGCCTGCGACATCTGTCCCGATGCTCCGAACCCCGGCAACGGTCCTTGCGCGATTCCTCTGCGCGCCGTTCGGGATCCTTCCGACCCTGAGCACCCAGGCGAAGGGGTTCCCGTCACGGTGGCCGATGTGGTGGTGACGGCCGTGGGTTCGTCGGGCTTTCACGTGCAGGACCCTGATGAGAGCACCTACGGCGGGATTTACGTCTACACCTCCTCGTCGGGCTCCGCGGGTGTGGTGGAGGGCGATCTCGTCACCATCGCCGGAACGTACGAGGAGTACTACGACCTCTCGGAGATCACCGGTCCCACCGTGACGGTGACCGGAAGCGCTCCGCTGCCCGACCCCATTGTGGTGGACCCCTGCGACGTGGGCACTGGCGGAGCGGATGCCGAGGCGTACGAGTCCATGCTGCTGCGGGTCGAAGGGGTTCGGGTGACCGATGCGAACCCAGATGGTACCGAAGACTTCGGGGAGATGGAGGTCGACGGCTGCCTGCGCATCGACGATGCCATGGATGCCACTTACGACCGCACGCTCGACGTTGGCTACACCTACATTCAGGGACCGCTGCACTACGCGTTCAGCAACAGCAAGCTCCGGCCTCGCAACAGCGATGACTGGCTGCTCGAATGAGGCGAGGTCTGTGGAATTCGGCGGAATCACCCACGCCATTCAAGGTCCGTGGTAGTTTCCCGCGAACTCCAGAATCCCAGGAGCGGCCATGACTTCCACGAACAACATCGCAGGCCTCGCGGGTGCCCTTGCTGGTGGCATCTTCCTTGGTGGCGTGGTCGGCTACGTCGCGCATGCCACTTTCGCAGAGCCCGAAATCGTCGTTCCGCCGGTGGAGTACATCGAAAAGGAAATCACCGACGAGGATCTCGCTCGCCTCTGCGAGACCCTCACCGATGATGAAAAGGTGAACGTGGTGGAGGCGCAGAAGCTCGTGGTGAAGCTCCAGGATGAGCTCGCAGCCAAGGAAGCGGCGCTTGCGGAGTTCAAGGCTCAAGAGATCTCTGATGCCAAGCGGCGCAAGGTGGCGCAGAAGAAGTGGCGGGAGATGGAGTCCGAGATCGAGAACCTTCAGTCGCAGCTGCAGGTGGCCGAGACCGAGCGCGACGAGCTTCGGGTAGAACTCAAGCAGACCCTCCGTGATCTCGACCGTCAGATCGCCCAGACACAGAAGTACAAGGCGAAGGCGATCGAGTACAAGGAGAAGTCCACCGCGAACCTCTGGTCGAGCTTCCAGAATGAAGCGAAGGTGGAAATCTGCGACCGCGGCTCGCGGAAGCGGCATGCCAAGTGCCACGAGTCGGTAGAGTCTGCACTCACACCGGTGATTCGCGCCAAGTTCACCACTTGTGTGGACACCTACCAAGCGGTGCCCGTGCTGCGGCAGCTCGAAAAGGGTGACTCGTTGCCGGTGTTTGCCGAGCGACTGCCCGACGACAACAAGTTCACGAAGAAGAACTGGGTGATTGTGTTCTGCGACCCCACGCTTCCCGAAGCAGGTGGCGACGACCTCGACCTCTGAGGCGGCGTCGCAGACCCAGCCACGATCTTGGTGGGACTTGGCGGAGGCCTGCTGAGCGGGGATGTTCGGACCGATTCCGTTCTGTTGGAGGATGGCGGTGCACGTAGCGTTGATGCAGCCGTATCTCTTCCCCTATGCAGGGTACTTCGGGCTGGTGCATGCAGCAGACGTGTTTGTGCTGTTCGACAACGTGCAGTACCACCGACGCGGCTGGATGCATCGCAATCGGGTACACCATCCGACGAGTGGGTGGCGGTATGTTGGCGTGCCTGTGGTCAAGGCGCCGCGCGATGCGGTGATTCGCGACATCCGCCTGAAGCCTGGATGGCAGGATCGCCTGCTGGACGACATCATCGCTGCGTATCGTGGGCAAGCACAGAAGGCCGATGCCATGCTTGAGTGGCTCACTCGGGTGCTCGACGTCGACACAAGCTGGCTCCACGAGGTGAATCGGCACACTCTGGAGGCGACCGCGAAGCACATGGGCCTTCCGTGCCGATGGGAGTCGGCCACCGACCTGATGATCACGCGGGATCCGGACCTGCCGCTCTGGGACTGGGCTCGACAGGCATGCGGTCGCCTGGATGGGACGGCCTATCTCAACCTGCCTGGGGGGGAGGGGATTTACCCCTCGGAGCCCTTCGTGGACCGTGGACTTGGGCTCGGGTTCATCCAGCCGCGGCTCGAACCGTACGACCGTGGGGCGGGCGACTGGGAGGCCGGCTTGTCGATACTCGACGTCATCGCGCACTGTGGAGCCAAAGGTGCTGGCGCCTATGCCGCACAGTACGGCGTGCTGTGGACGGTCGCCCAGCCTGGCGGCGACTGACTACCCGATGGCAGGCTTGCCGATCTTGTCGTCGATGAGTTCCTGCGCAGCGGCATCGAGACGGTCGGCGAGCCCAAGAACGGACAGCACCCGACTCCGGTCGACATAGGTGGGGGCGCCGTGGAGGATGGCTGCCATGGCGGCGTCGTGATCGGCTGCGAAGAGCGGCTTGGCGGGTGGAAGGGCGACCGGGCCCCCTTTGAACATCAGCGTGCGGCCCATCAGCAGCACCATTCCGCGTCGGCCAAGATCGAGGGTCATTTCGAGCTTGCGCTCGGCACCCGGCTCCATCTCGAAGTGGAACTCCAAGAAGGCTTCGCCCGACAAGCGGAACGTGCCCGCGAGCTCGGTGAGCGATGCATGCGTGATCACAAAGCGGCGCGGCTCTCCGGAGACGTCGAAGATCCGATGTAGGCGGGCCACATTGGCGTGAGCCACACTGAACACCTCGGGCCGCACCTTGGTTCGGAAGCGCATCGAGCCAGCGCAGATGTCGCGAGGACGCACATGGGCTCGGAGCCAGCGGGCCACGGGTGTAAGCAGCTCGATGTGCTCGACGTGCAGCACCCGCTCTTGCGCGTCGGCGAGGTGAAAGAGCTCTCGCGCGACCCGTGCGTTTCCGGCCAGTGGAAACTCACAGACCACATGCTTGCCGGCTTGGAGGGCGCGTCGCACCAGCCGTGGGTGGGTATGGTCGGGGGTACAGACCGCCACCGCATCGACTTGATCGAACACAGCCTCTGCTGAGTCGACCGCATCAACGGTGAGTCCCGTGGCATCACCGCGCCACGCGCAGACCAGCTCGCAGCGCTCGTCGGCGGCGATGGCTTTTGCTCTCGCCCGCCCGGCGCGTCCGAGTCCCAGGATTCCCCATCGGATGGTCATGGCCCTACCAGCCCTTCAGCGAGTCGTAGCGTCGACGATCCCGCTTGGATGGCCGACCGGAACCCCGCTCGACCTGCATGCCATCGGAGAAGGCATCCTTGGGCTTTCGGTCGGGTGGCGGAGGAGAGTGATCGACATATAGTTGTTCGGCAACAGCGGCTGGTCCACGCTTTTCAGCGAGTGCGACCACTTCGAGAATGCGGATGCGGCGGCCGGGACAATAGGCCCGCACGCGGTCGCCGGCGCGGACTTTGGCAGACGGCTTCGCATCGTCGCCGTTGATGGAAACCAGCCCATCGGTACAGGCCTTGGATGCCTGAGAGCGGGTCTTGAAGCAGCGGGCGGCCCACAGCCACTTGTCGACGCGCACGGTGCCTTCGGTTCGCGGACTGGTCATGCAGAGACCGTATCCCGCTCCTGAGGGCAAGAACCAATCTTCGCTCGGTCAGGCCCGCAGCTCGGGTCGCGCGCTGTGCATCGGGTCGCCATCGGGCCGGAGTCCCATGCGAAGGAGCTCGCGCTGGCGGTTCATCACGTAGCGAGCGATCGCCCGCCGATGCTTCGGATCCACCTTGAGGCCGTCGGCCATGCGCAGTCCGGAGAGGGTCTGGCGGCCCGCCTCGTCTGCGCGGAGGAAGCGAATTTGCGCGGGAACCTTGATCACGGTTGTTTCGTTTGGGAGCTTGAAGCGGAGGTGGACCATGCGACCGGTCTCGAAGCGCTCAGCGGCTTCGAGGGGAAGCACGAGACCAAAGCCGAGCACGGAAATGTCGCGAATGTGGCCTGTGAGGCGCACCCGTTGATCGGGCGTAGAGACTTGGGTGATGATCCGGTTGATGCCGGGCTCCACACGGAAGGCTTCCCGTTCGTTGAAGAGCTCCCGAAGCTCGGAGTCGAGCAGTGCACGGTGTTCCCGCCAGCTCTCGAATGCAATGCCCACACGGGGCTGTGGCAGACGCTCGTCGAGGTGACAGATGCGCGCGGACAGGGTGACTGGGCCCTCGGTGAGCTTCGGGGAGGTCAAGCGCAGCTCGATGCGGTCGCGCGTGCGGAGCATGCCCGATGCCGACTTGGGGAGAACCAGTCCTGCACCACCTGCGGAGAGGTCTTGCAGCGTGATGTTGGTGGCGTGAACCTTCGGTCCGACCATCTCGATTTGAACAAGCTTGTCGAATTTCGCGGTGACGCGGTAGTGCGTACGGCGGTTGCTCACGGCGACTTCCCCTGCCCGACCCATTGGGCATCAGTGTGAGGGACCGGTGCGGAGCGGGCGACTTCTCACCGGACTTGACTCTCCATCGGACGGTCAAGCTCACCTTGTAGGCAAACTCGCAATCCAATCGGGTCGGATAAGGGGAGTATGCCTCGGAGGATGCATGCGTGTTCGCTTTTTCTACGATGTGGTGTGCCCGTACGCGTGGATGGCGGCCAGCCGAATTGAAGCCTGGGCGCGTACGCACGGAGCGTCTGTGGAATGGTGCCCGGTGCTGCTCGGTGGGCTCTTCCGGCACCACGACTCCCCAGATGTGCCGGCGGCAACCTGGGCTCCCCAGAAGGCGTCGGTCGGGCATGCGGATGTGCACCGGATGGCGGAGCTGCATGGTCTGGAGCTGCGCTTTCCCGAAGGCCATCCGCGCCGGACGGTCGATGCGATGCGCCTGTGTGTGGCTGCCCCGGTCGCAGTCCGTCCTGCGCTGAGTCTCGCTCTCTATCAGGCGATCTGGGTTGAGCATGAAGACCCGGCCGACTTCAAGGTGCTCGAGCGGATCGCTCGCGCTCACGGGGTAAGTCCCGCCGACATTCGCTCAGAAGAGACCCGGGCGGCGCTGCGCGCGTTGACCGCCGAGGCCGCGGAGCTCGGGGTATTTGGTGTGCCCACTATGCAGGTCGTCCACGACGATGGGGCCACTGGACCGCTGCACTGGGGCTCTGATCGACTGCACTTTGTGGCGTCCGAGGTGGTGTCGCATCGCGTGGAATGGACGCCGTCTGTGTCGCCCACGCCAACGGTGACGCCTCCGCGGGAGGTGGACTTCTTCCACGACTTCGCGAGTCCCTACAGCTACCTGGGCGCCACCCAGGTTGAGCGGATTGCGGCCGAGACTGGTGCGACGATTCGATGGCGGCCGATCCTGCTCGGGGCCATGTTCCGTGAGATCGGCACGCCGATCGTGCCTCTGTTCGCGATGTCGAAGGCCAAGCAGGCCTGGTATGCCGCTGAGCTCGACCGGTGGGCACGGCACCACGGCGTGGACTTCGAGTTCCCGGCGCTCTTTCCAGTTCGGACTGTGCTCCCGCTCCGGGTTTCCCTTGTGGCGCCGTCTGCCACGATGCCGCTGTACCGGGCCCTGTGGGTGGACGGACGCGATATTGCTGATCCCGAAGTGGTGATGGACATCCTCCGCTCACTCGATCTGGATGTGGAGGCCATTCAAGAACAGGTCTCCACGCCCGGCATTAAGGCACAGCTTCGCGAAAATGGCACTGCGGCCATCGCCGCGGGGGTTTGTGGTGTGCCCTCATTCTGGGTGGACCAGACCCACCTGGTCTGGGGTCAGGACCGCTTGCCGGTGCTGCGGGCCCTGTTGCAGGGATGGGCTCCCGAAGGAGCGGCCCGATGAGCGGTACTGGGATCTTGCTGATGGCAGGTCTGGCCCTGGGCGAAGAGATTCCCCCCTCCGTGCAGGCCTGGTCTGATGGCGTGGCGAGCTACTACGCCCACTACAAGTCGGTGGAGCCGGCGTGGGAAGAAGACAGCGATGTCTTTCCCCCGTGTCCGCAGCCTGGTGAGGAGATTCCCAGCGCGCCCCGGTCTTCGATGAGTCCAGTGCAGCGGACGTTGTGGCAGGCTGACGCCAAGGCAGCGGCGGCGGGCTGCGCGGCTCTCCGGCCGGGTGGCTGGCGCCTGCAGATGCGGTTGTCACCGATCGACCAGCGGATCTTCAGCCCACTGGTGATGCGGGTCTCGGCGGTGCCGGACGGCCGCTCCGCACATACCGTGGTTTCCGAGCTTGTGGATCGCGGCATCTGGGCTGCACGCGGCTACCAGGCGCTGATTCCGATCGGCGGCTACATCGTCGAGATCAATGCGCCATGTGGTGCCAGTGGACTGTTTCCCTACGATCTCGCCGATGCGGTGCTTGCAGCGGAAGCGGCGGTACCCGAGGGCATCGCGAAGCCCGAGGTGATCGCGGTGAGCGCCTGCGGGCGGCGTGCGTTTGCGCTCCAGCAGCGAGATGCTGTGGTGGAAGATGGCCGCAAGCCCCGCGAGTATTGGGGGTTCGATTTCCCCGAGAGGCGGGACCGTGCACGCGGGAAGCTGTCGGAGCCGCTGTGAGAAGAAGGGAGGCTCAGATTGTGGCCCGAACGGCGCTGCGTGGAGCCTCCGACGGCTACCGGCTGCGCACTTCGACACCCACCATCACCTGGCGAGGAGCGACGGGGCGGGCTCCCAGCGGGCGCCAGGCGGTGATGGCCGCTTTGTTCGCCAGGTTGGTGCCGGTGGCGTAGACCGTGACCCGCTCCACCGGCATGACTCGGACACCCCCATCAATGAGCACCAGCTCGGGGATGTCGAGGTCAGAAGCGGGATACTGGCCAGCCACGTCGAGCATCTCAGAGCGGTATGCCACGCCCACGCCGAGATCGAACAGGGTGTGTGCCACGGTGAGTCGACCGTACGCCTGTTGCTTTGGCACATAGGGCAAGTAGTCACCGGCCGTGACGTCACCGAACTGTGGGAAGGACGAGCTGAAGGACGTGCGGAACTGGCCTTCGGTATACGTGTAGGAGCCCTGCAAGGGCATCGAGAAGGCGCCAGGAAGCAAAAAGACGTGCTTGAGAGAGCCTTCGAGGCCGCGCACGCGTGCCTGCCCCCCGTTGTATTGGGCGCCAAGGTCGTCGTTGTTGCACCCGCTCGACATCGTGCACTGGCCGGTGAGGTTGCTGTATTCGTTCAGGAAGCCCACGAAGTCGACCTGGAGATCGGCAAAAGCCACCCGGGTACCGGCTTCATGGTTCCAGGACTTTTCGGGTTGCACATCCTCTTCCTCGCCGGGAGGGACCGGAGAAAACCCGCGGTAGCTGCCACCGAACACACTCCACGATGGGGTGAGGTCCACCATCCCCCCAACACCGGGGAGCAGGATGGTGCGTGTGATGGGGTCGAGGGCTGGGGTGCCCTTGTCGATCCGTTCGGTGCGAATGATCTCGGTACGGAGTCCGGGGAGCAGGTGCAGCATCTTCCAACGGAGGTCTTCGTGCACATGGGCCGAGAGGGCGTAGGCCGTCGCCACGCTGTCGAGTGTCGTCACCATCTCGGTGTCGTTGCGCACGAGCCGACCGTTGGTCATGTCGTGGCCTTCCTCGGTGTGGTCGCGGATCACATGGTCGCCATGCAGGCGCACACCGGAGTTGAGCGTGTGGCGAACGTCACCCATCCGGCCCACCCACCGCAGGGAGGTCTGCGCTCCATAGGAATGGAATCGTCGGTCGTTGGTGCCGATGAAGAGGGCCTGGTCGGCACTTGTGGTGTTCTCTTCACCTCGGAGGATGCCCATGTAGACAGCACCTTGGCCGGTCTGCGGGTCTTGTTGGAGTAGCCCGTGTGCATCGATGCCGGACCCGAAGCGGTTCAGTTTGAACCACGACCGCTCCATCCAGTGGTGGTAGGCAACCGTGCGAATGTTGAGGTCGGTGCTTGGGGTGACCGCCCAGGATGCCTCGGCCTGGGTGCGGTTCCAGTCCATCTGTCCGAGTGCGGTCGCCGCGTAGCGTCGGTAGGGGGTCTCTTCGAAATCAGAGGGTGTGAGACCGGTGTAGGTTTCGTTCGAGAGCTCTCGCGAGTACCCGAGCTTGAGCCCCAGCCGGTGTGCATCTCCGGCTGCCATGCGGCCCTTTGCCATGAGCTCGGTGCGGTTGAAGCCGGTTGGGCCTCCCGTGTCGAGCTCCTTGAAGCCGGCGGTCTGCAGGTGGACCCCTTCCACGAGCCACCCTCGAGACCGGTTTCCATCCCCCACAAACGCGTGGATCCGCCCGGTTGTGCGCATGCCGCCTGCAAGGTCGATTTCCCAGGTGGTCTCAGTCGGAACGTCGCGGGTCATGAGGTTGATCGCACCGGCGACCGTCTGGGGGCCGTACTGTGTGGCGGCCGCACCCTTGAAGATCTCCACCGCAGTCATTCGGGTGGCCATGGGGAAGTAGTACGCCGCGGGAGCCGCGTACGGCGCGGGGGCGAGCGGGATGCCATCTTCGAGGAGTGTGACCTTGGCGCTTCGGTCGCTGTTGGCCCCTCGAATGCCGATATTGGGTCGCAGGCCAAATCCGTCTTCTCCGCGAATATAGACGCCAGGGACTTTCTCAACGACGCGGTGGATGTCGTTATGCTCGAGCCTCTGCTGGACCGGCCGGCTGGCGCCGGCT
>CAJWOS010000255.1 GCA_913044235.1 uncultured Pseudomonadota bacterium | reverse complement strand
CACGGAGGGCCGATCGATCGAGTCCCGACCGCCTGTCTTCATCGTGGGTATGCCTCGATCGGGCACCAAGTTGTTGCGGGATCTGCTCAACCGTCATCCTCTGGTGGGGATTCCGGAAGCCGAGACGGAGCTCCTGCCGGACTGGGCGATGCGTTGGCCGTCGTTCGGCGATCTGGAGCAGCCGCGCTGCTGGGCAGCCTTCGTAGAGCATGCTCGCCAGTCTGCCTACTTCGTGTATCTTGAAGAAGAGCGTGGAATTGCGATCGACCCGGCCGGTTGGCGACTGGCCTGTCCCGACTTTTCTTTGGCCGGCGTGTTCGAGGGATTGTGCAGGCTGCACGGTGGGGCACCCCTGAGTGGGGTGTGGGGAGACAAGAGCCCCGGCTATTTGCATCATCTTCCACTGATATTCACTCTTTTTCCCCGCGCACGCGTGATTCACATCGTTCGTGACCCGCGCGACCAGGTACAGTCGGCCTTCAAGGCGTGGCACAAAGACCGTCTACGATCAGCGGCACGGTGGTCGGAAGGTATCATCGCAGCACGCGATGCTTTGAAGGATACGGGGCGATCTTCGATGGTGGTTCGCTATGAAGATTTGGTGGCCAGTCCTGCGGTGGTCTTGAAGAAGATCTG
Source organism: uncultured Pseudomonadota bacterium (assembly GCA_913044235.1). GTDB lineage: Bacteria > Myxococcota_A > UBA796 > UBA796 > UBA2385 > CAJWOS01. The sequence goes on along the minus strand of CAJWOS010000255.1, from coordinate 9,406 downwards.
CACCCTGTTGGAGATCACGTTTGACCCTGCGATGCTCCAGCTCGGTCGGCCCAGCGAAAACCTCGGCGACACCAAAGGGCAGACCACTGTGGTTGCAGGGAATGTCGAAAAGTGGCGGCAAACCATGGAACCGGAGCTGCAGAAGCGGGTTCAGGCGCTATGTGCCGAGGGCCTGCGTGCCCATGGTTATCCCTGCACGCACGAGGGGCCCCAGCACACCCTGGCACGAACGGAGCGGCAGCTCCGTCAGGTGATGGATGGCATCAACATGATCCGCTTTGACCTTGGTGCACGCGGTGTTTTCGGTTCGATACGGTTTCGCTGGCGGCTGTTTTCCGAGTCGGGTCGCTGGGAGTAGCCGCGGGGATGTGGCCGTGCGATCCGACTGCGTACGGCAGGGCAGGGGGGCCGCCGAGAACGAACAGAGACCGGGAAAGGCCCGGTCTCTGGAGTGGAGTCCGCTGAGGGACTCAGTCGGCGGGGTTCACAGGCCCGCGCCGAGGAAGAGGTAGGCAGACCCTGCATCGGTGCCGGCGTCGTCGTTGAGCATCGAGCCGAGCATGATGTCGGGGATTCCGTCGTCGTCGATGTCCCCCACACCCCGACCGCGGGCGCGGTCCTCTTTGCCCGTTGCGGCGATGCGACCGGCTGCGGTGGAGAGGCTCGTGGTGCCAGAGACCGGGCCGCGCACCATGTAGACCGCGCCGGCGTTGGTGTTGCCCACATCGGAGTAGCCAGAACCAACCAGGATGTCGTCGAATCCATCATTGTCAACATCACCAGGCCCGTGCACGCTATCGCCGGTGTAGTCGCCGGCCGACTCGCCGAGCAGCTTGCCGTCGGCGGTGGACAGGCTTGCTGTACCCGAAACGGGGCCTTCGATGATGTAGGCACCACCAGCATTCCGTGCCGCTTCGCTGTCGTACCGAGCCCCGACAACGATGTCGGCATAGCCGTCACCGTTCGTGTCCCCAGCCGATGCGAGGCTGACGCCCCAGCCGATCTGTGCGTTTGCAGCTTCGCCGGTGAACTTCGCGTCGGCAGCAGACAGGTCGGTGTCGGTCATGGCGTTGTCGCCGTAGATGACGTAGACCGCACCGGCACCTTCACCACCGCTGTCTTCGCCGCGGGCTGCGATGAGCAGGTCGAGGAAGCCGTCACCGTCGATGTCACCGCCGCCACCGATGCTGGATGCGGCCTCATCGTTGGCGTTTTCACCGGTGAAGATGACATCGGCGTTGGCGAGGGATTCGTCTGCGGATGTGGGCCCGAACAGCAAGTATGCTGCGCCGGCACGGGTTCCGCCGTCGCCGTTGTACTGGGCGCCCACGAAGATGTCGTCGAACCCATCTCCGTTGACATCGCCTGCGTAGGAAAGCTCTCCAGCGATGTCGCCTGCAGCTGCACCAGAAAGCTCGGCGTCGGCGGAGTTCACGTTGAAGGAACCGCTTGCGGGGCCGAGCACCAGGAAGGCGGCGCCGGCATCGGTCCCACCGGTGTCGTCACCGATTGCACCGATGAGGATGTCGTCATATCCATCATTGTTGGTGTCGCCTGCGCCGGTGACGCCCCGACCGACGTAGTCTGTGTCTGCGAGCCCGGTGACCTTGAGGTCGGCCGAGCCGACGTTGAGCTGGCCAGTGAGGGGACCGAAGACCACGTAGGCGGCCCCGGAGTATGTGCCACTGTCGCTGTTTCGGAGTGCACCGATGGCGATGTCGTCGAAGCCGTCGCCGTTGAAGTCACCCGCGCCATCAAACCCGGGGTCCCCCTGCGCGAGCCGGTCTCCGGGGTTTTCGCCGCGAAGAATGCCGTCTGCATCGTTTGCGGTGAGCTCGTCCCAAGGGCCACAGCCGGTGGGCAAACCATCGCAGTCCTGGTCGATGTCGTCGTCGCAGATTTCCGGCGCACTCGGGTTGATCGACGCGTCGACATCATCGCAGTCGTCGCCGGAGAAGCCATCGCTCTCGTGTCCGTCGCCATCAGCGTCAAAGTCGCTGCCTCCGCTGCAGTCGGCGTCCACACCGTCGTACCAGACCTCGGTGATGGCGGGGTTGATGCTCCCGCTGGAGTCGTCGCAGTCCGCGCCACCATGGGCATCGGACAGAAAGCCATCACCGTCGGCGTCGAAGTCATTTTCTCCGCCGCAGTCGGCGTCGACCCCGTCGTACCAGACTTCTGTCATACCGGGGTTCACCGCGGCGTTTGCGTCGTCGCAGTCGGTGCCGCCGTGGGAAGCGCTCTCAAAGCCGTCTCCATCCACGTCGAAGTCGTTTTCACCGCCACAGTCGGAGTCGATGCCGTCATAGGGTGCGTCGATCGCACCCGTGTAGATGGTGTTGTCGAGATCGTTGCAGTCTGTACCGCCGTAGACGTCGCTGTCGTGCGTATCGCCGTCTGCGTCGTAGTCGCTTCCGCCTCCGCAGTCGGCATCGATGCCGTCGTACCAGACCTCTGCGATGTCAGGGTTGATGTTGGCGTCCTGGTCGTCGCAGTCGGAGCCGCCGCACTCTGCGGCGATGTGCGCATCGCCATCGTCGTCGATGCCATCGACCGTGCCATCACAGTCGTTGTCTACACCGTCGCACACTTCGGTGCCGCCGGGAAACGCATCCGCTGACCCGTCGTCGCAGTCGGCGTTGTTGTTGGTGTACCCGCTGCCCGGATCGCAGCCGAAGAAGCCCGAGGTCGACCCGAAGCCGTCGCCGTCGGCGTCGGTGTACCAGACCGATGAACCGAGTGCCGGAAACTCGTCGCTGGTACCGTCGCAGTCGTTGTCGAGCCCGTCACAGCGTTCCATGGCACCGGGGTAGACCGTGGCATTGTTGTCGTCACAGTCGGTCGAGTCGTCATGCCCGTCGCCGTCCGCATCGACGCCAAGGCCAGACTGGGTCGAGGTGACCGGAGCGGCCGGTTCGTTTTGGCAGGCCGCGAGGCTCAAAACGCCGAGCAGAAGAATCGGGGCACGCATCATGGGCTCCAGGGTGTTGGATGCCCGTGTCTCGGACGGGTGCGGGAACCCTTGAGCAATCGATTGCACGCCCTTTCGGAATCTTGATTTCAGCCGGAGGTGAGCGCTGGAACTACCCTGCGAAGAGTGCGATGTGCCGTGCCGCTTCGTCGGCCATTTGCTTGGCGCCATCCCAGCTCGGGTGCCGCACGATCAGGTACCCGTCGCTCACCAGAGTCTGGGTCCAGTCACGGCGGGTCTGACCGGGGCGCAGGAGGGCGTCGACCATGACGGCGCTGCCGTGGCGCTTGAGGTAGGCCTTGAGGCCTGTGATGTGTCGAATCTGTCCGCGGCCTTGCGCGCGCTTGAAGATGATCGCCGTGTTGTAGGCACGCTCCGGAAGCGGAGCGACGTGACCCCAGCACACTGCACGGGCCCATTCCGCAAAGAGGTCCACATCGCTGGTGAAGTTCATCTGATCCACCAACCGGGCGCCGCCGGGTCGGCAGCCGATCTCGCCGAACACCACCTCTCCGTTGCTCTTGCGATACCACTCCATGTGCGTGAAGCCGGTGCCCATTCCGAGCGCGTCGAGCACTCCACGTCCGAGCGCGAGACCAGGCCGGATCGCCGGTTGATCGAGGTTGCGTACGGTGATGATGACCGGGCTGATCCACTCGTTGGTGCGAGCGATCAGCGGGCGGGGGAGGTATTGCGCCACGTTTTCATAGACCGGTCGACCACCCACGCAGATGGTGTCGTAGGTGAACTCCTCTCCATCGACGAACTCCTCGCAGGAGGCCTCCGTGACGTGTCGCATCGTGCGCAGGGCCGCCTCCAGCTCGGCGGGCGTGTTGCACCGGTGGGTGTCTGCGCTGCCGGCACCGGCGATGGGCTTGAGGATGAGCGGGAAGCCGATCCGCTCGGCAGCGGCCCAGGCATCCGCTGCGGTGCGGACGCGTGCACTGTGCGGTACCCGGAGGCCCGCCGCCCTGATTCGCTCCTTCATCAGCTGCTTGTCGCGAAATCCGCGAACTGTGTCGGCCGACATTCCCGGCATGTTCAGCACCTCACGAATGCGCGCTGCCGCGATCACGAGCGGTTCCCAGAGGGCCTCCACTCGGTCGATGTTGCGAGGGCGGGCCCACTCCACAACCCTCCGAACGAGGTCGTCCTCGTCGAACATCTTCGGGACTTGGAGGTAGTCGGAGAGGTAGCGTCGCACCGACTGTGGGACCGCCTGTACTGGGCTGTCTCCCACGCCGATGACTGTCGCGCCGACTTCTGCGAGCCCGCGCACGAACTCGGGCATTTCCGCTGGGTAGGCAGGAGCGATGAATAGGACGCGCATGACAGACCTCCACGAGAGCTTCATGTTCTGAGACTGCTTGTAGAGCAAGCGTCGGGATCGTGAAAAGCTCTTTCTGAAAGGCCTTTCGCGGGAACGACACAAACGAACGATGTGGCTCGGGTGAAGATTGGCCCTCTCGCTGGAGGCCCCCATGCGCTCCGTTCGTACCGTTGTCTTTGTTGCACCGTTCCCACTCCCCACCACTCTGGAGTTTGCACGCGCGGTCGGCAATCTGCCGGGCGTTCGGGTGATCGGCGTGGTGATGAAGCCGCCGCCGAAGCCTTCCCAGTGGGGCTTTCACGCCATCGAGACCGTGGCAGATGCACTCGATGTGGGGCAGCTCGAGGCTGCGGTCTCCCGGATTCAGGCTCGATACGGGCGAGTTCACCGCTTGTTGGGTGTGCTGGAAGACGTGCAGCTACAGCTTTCTGTGGTGCGAGAGCGCATGTCCATTCCGGGGCCCACACCGCAGGTCACCCAGCGGTTCCGAGACAAGGGGCACATGAAGGACGCGCTTCGGGCGGCAGGACTGCCATGTGCTCGGCACGCTCGTGTGCAGTCGGCCGAGGATGCCTGGGCCTTCGTGGAGAAGGTGGGCTTTCCGGTGGTGATGAAGCCGCCCGCGGGCGCTGGATGTCGAGCCACGTGGCGGGTGTCTTCGCCGCAGGACCTGGTGCAGGCACTTGCGGAGTATCGGCCCGGACCAAATCGTACGGTCCTCGCCGAGGAGTTCCTGACGGGCGCGGAATACAGCCTTGAGACCCTCACGATTGGAGGTGAGCCTCGGTTCTGGTCGGTCACGCGGTACTACCCAAGTCCGCTCGAAGCCATGGAGCGCAACTGGATCCAGTGGTGTGTGGTTCTGCCGAGGGAGCGCGACACACCTTTGTTCCATCGTGCGCGTGACCTTGGCGTGGCCGCGGTGAAGGCCCTTGGACTGCAGGATGGAATTACGCATATGGAGTGGTTCCATCGTCCCGATGGCAGTCTCGCCATCGGTGAGATCGCTGCGCGGCCACCGGGAGCACGCATCGTTCAGCTCACGAGCCTGGCCTACGAGTTTGACTTGAGGCACGCGTGGGCACGGGCGGTGGTCGACGGTGCGTTCGACGGACCCTGGCAGCGCACCGGAGCCGCAGGCGTGGCCTTTTTGCGCGGTCAGGGGGCCGGTCGGGTGCGCTCGGTGGAGGGGCTGGATGCTGCACAAGCGCGGATGGGTGCCCTCGTGGTGGACCGGCAGCTTCCGGTCCCCGGTCAGCCCCGCAGTCAGGGCTACGAGGGGGAAGGCTGGGTGGTCGTGTCCCATCCGGAGACTGCACAGGTCCGAAAGGCCCTCTTCGACCTCATCACCACGGTCAAGGTGACCTACGGCACCTGAGGCGGAGCGGGTCGCTTACCGAACCTCGATGGCGATGCTTCGTCCGAGCTCGGCCATCATTGCCTTGCAGGCATCGTAGTCCTCGTGGACTGCATAGATGTAGCCGTTGGCGCGATAGCCGGCTTCGACGGGCTGGGTCCGAGTACCGGGCGCGGGAATCCGGGCCGAGTAGATGTGGCGACCGTACTTGCGCTGCATGGCGTCAATGCCGTGCACGCGTACAACGGTGCCATCTCGCTCAGGACGGAGGGAAACCAGGCCACCGCAGCCGCGGTTCTGGGGAAGGGTCTGAATCTTGCCGAAGCAGATGGCTTCCGCCCAGGCCCGATAGATGTCGAACTGGCTCGCATGTCCGTGGAGGTCAAACACGTTCACACCAGGGGGGCGCGCTCCGATCTCGTTGAAGACAAGTCCTTTGTCTCCAGCGAACCATTCCATGTGGGTTGCGGCGGTGCCGATTCCGAGGGCCTGGATGGCGCCGCGGCCCAGTCGCCGGAGCTCTTCGTAGCCAGGGGAGTCCAGCCGGTTGGTGGTGACGAGGTACGGGTTCGGGAATCGGTTCCGCATCGCCGTCAAAACGCGGGGATAGTAGTGACTGATGGCTTCGAACACGACTTGACCCCCGACAGACAGGGTGTCGTAGAACCCTTCGTGTCCGTCGATAAAGTCTTCGGCGGTCCAGTAGGCGCCTCCGTTGTCGAGATGTCGCTGTGCGATGGCACGCTCAAGCGATGCGCCGTCGGTGACCTTTACGGTTCCGCTGGCGCCGGCACCGTCGCGCGGCTTGAGAATAAACGGGAAGCCATTGTGGCGTGCAAAGCGGCGGGCATCATCGCCGTGGTGCACCTGAGCCTGTGCCGCGCACGGAAAGCCGCGCTCCAACAGGTGTTGCTTCATGCGGAACTTGTCGCGACACAACAAGACGGTCTGGGCGGGCAGGCCGGGGATCTTCGTGGCCTCGCGTACCTCAGCGGCTGCGAGCATATGGGCCTCTACGACCGTCTCGAGTCGGTCCACCCAGGGGCCTCGCTGCTGAATGCGTCGGACCGCGCCGTAGAGCATGCCCTTGTCGCAGACGTTCCCCACCTGCTCCCAGCCCCCGTTGAGCATGGACTTGAGCTCGTCGTCAAGGTGATGGAACTCGGGCTCACCGATTCCACTCACTACGGCGCCGACATCTCGTAGGGCGCGCACGAAGTGACGCTGATTGGCGGGGAAGTGGGGGGCCACGAAGATGACGTGCATGGTTTGCTCCGGTCAGTCGACGAGGTGGTCGAGGAACATGGGCAGCATGGTGCGCCAGGTGGGCCAGTCGTGGTCACAGTCATGGCCCCAAAGGTCGAGCTTTACAGGGACACCGAGCGTGCGCAGAGTCCGCGCAAGGCGCTCCGACTGTGCGGGCTCTTCCCAGCGACCCTGGCCGGTGGCCACCAGGAACTCCACGTTCCGAAGGCGGTCGAGCAGGGTGCCGCGGAGGCCTGGAAGGAATCGCAGCGGCTGGTGAAAGTAATAGGTCTGGTCGCGGCCAGGGGTGTAGCTGGGCCACTTGGTCTGCCACTTGTCGAAGTCAAAGGTGCCCGACATGGCGATGACCTTGGAGAATGAGTCGGGGTGTCGGCATGCGGCATTGACCGCGTTGTAGGCCCCAAGCGACGAGCCTGCTCCAATGACGGTTGGGTAGCCGCCGCACTCGGCTCGAATCGCGGGCAGCAGCGTACGCGCAAGGTACCGATCGAAGAGCTCCTGCAGCCATGCCCGATGTCCGGGATGGGCCTCGCCGTTCATCCAGCCGTCGCCCGAGATGCTTGCGCAGGCGAACACGCAGATGCGTCGGGCAGCGATGAGGGGGGACAGAGCCCGAATCATCAAGAAGCGCTCGCACTCGAGGTAGTCACCGCCTGCAGTGGGGAATAGCAGCACGGGGACCCCGAAGTCGCCCCAGCGGGCGACCGGCATCTCCCGGTCGAGCTCGGCGCTGTACTGCGTAAAGGTCTTTCGCGGAAGATGGTGGGGGTTTTCGCGGGCAGGATTGTAGTCGGGAACCGTCACGTGCCACTCCGGAACGGCACACCCAAGCGGTCGGCTTCGGTCTTGCGCCAGAACTGGACGAGTCCGAAGAAATGTTCGGTGAACTGGTCGATCTCATGCTCCGGGTACAAGGCCGAAACCTTGGTGCGCACAGCGTCCCGAAAGGCTTGGGTGCCAAAGTAGTCGAGCGCGAGGCGGTCGAGGTGTGGCAGGTGTTCATCGCAGAACTCGGAGAACCGGTCTGCATCGAAGTGCTCACGTGCGATGACGTCATACTTGTCGAGCTTCTCGTCGAACGACAGTCGATTGTCGTCGGCGATGTCGAAGAAGGGCTGCCACTGGGGATGCAGTCGCATGGGCCGCTTGGTGGCCGCACAGAACAGTGACCACTTCAGCAGGGACTTCACCAGCCAGGGGAAGTGGTAGTGCAGAGAGGTGACCTGGCTGTCCGGGCAGGCATTTGCGTAGTCGATCGGGTGAAGTACGCCGTCTTTTCGCAACATCTCGCACGAGTTGAAGTCCCAACAGAAAAACGCGTTGATCACCCGTGTGAACTTGATGGCGCGGGCCCATTCGTCGCCCGACATGAAGTGGAAGTCGACCACATAGCGACCGTGCAGAGGCGCGGTGGGGTCGTAGCGGATCAGGTTGACCTGAGGGCCCACGCCGATTCCGCGCACGAAGAGGTCGTATCCGTTGACGCCGGCCTGCAGGTGTTGCACTTGCTCGCCAGACTTGTCGTAGGCCTTGTGCAGGTCGTCGGCATTCTTCACTCGGGTCACGCCACGCCAGCCACCCCCGTCGTATGGCTTCAAGAAGGCGGGATACCCAACCTGCTCGCCAACCTTTGCGAGGTCGAACAACCGATTGTAGCGCTTCACCATTTGGGCCTCATCACCCTCCGGGTTGTTGCGCTTCGGTGGCAGCATCCAAGTCTCGGGAACTGGCATGCCCAGGCGCATCATGGCGCAGTAGCTGGTGTGCTTTTCATACGCTTGGATGGACCACGGGTTGTTCAGCGAGTACACGCCGTCCATCATCGTGATTTTTTTCATCCACTCGCGGGTGGTCATGTACCAGTGGGTGACCCGGTCCACGACCACGTCGTAGTCGGGCCGGTAGCGCAAGCTGTACGGTTCGACCTCGACACGTTCGCTCTGAAAGCGCACGATGTCGTTGCCGATGGGGATGTGCAGATCAAGGTGGTCGAGCAGTGCTTCGTAGGCGGCAGGCCAGCAGATGTCTGCCCCGAGGGACAGACCGATGCGACGGGTGACGACGGCCATTGGACAGCTCCAGTAAAGACTCGGAAGGGCAAACCGTTATTCGTAATACATCCATAAGTGCCCCGGAAACAGCCATGTGAGGGCTTCTCGGAGGCGGTCTCGCCAACAGATCCAGTTGTGACCGTCTTGGGCTTCCACGAAGCGAACGGGAATCCCAGACCGGCGAAGCCCCGGTGCAAGAGACCGGTTGTAGTGAATCAAGGACTCGAAGACACCGCAGGACAGAAACATCCGCCGGTTTGTGAGTCCGGCCATAGGGCGACGGAGATCGGTGCGGAACTGATTGATGAAGTCCACTACCGGATCCCACAGTGGGCCGCGGCCGTGGTCGCCCACATCGGTGAAGACGAAGCTGCCGGACTGGAGCAGCAGGCGCCCGAAGGTGTCGGGCCGATTCCAGGCGGTCCACAGGG
>CAJWOS010000254.1 GCA_913044235.1 uncultured Pseudomonadota bacterium | reverse complement strand
GATCTGGTGTTCGCAGCGGCGCCGGCTGCTGGTATTCGGCGTGTGGTTTTGCTCGGTGGCTCGGTGGCCAAGGGCGTGCCGCACGATCACGACCCCGCTCGAACCATTGCCGGCCGTCTGTCCGTGCACCTTCAGCAGGCGGGCATTCGAGCAGAGGTCTTGAATCTCGCGGGCACCTCCTACACCACGGCCCATGTGGCAAGAGTGGCGCAAGCAGTCATGGCCGCGCAGCCCGATGCGGTGGTGGTCTACTCCGGCGGCAATGAGCATCGAGCCTTCACGCGTCGTCTATGGACCGAGAACCAGGGGTGGCGTGGAGCCGTTCGGGTGAGCCAGGGGCTGCATCTGATTCGGCTGCTCGGTCGTCTCGCAGCCCTGCTCCGTGGAGAGGAACGAGCTGGGCCTGCACCCGATGCGGTGCATGAGGTGATCGCTGGTCAGTCCGCACTCGTGGCCGATGTGATGGCGCGGCTGCTCGCGGACTCTGGCCTTGACGGTCTGCCGACCTGGGGCGACGATGGGGTGCCCATGCGACGCGACCCGGGAGCCATCGCGGTGGTCGATGCCTACCGTGCGAGCCTCCAAGCGGTGTTGGATGCAGCGGAAGGAGCCGCTCGTTCGCCAGTGGTGCTGTTCGTGAAGCCACCGGCCAATCGCTATACGCCGCCTCAGCTTTCACTGTTGACCCCCGGCATCTCTCGCGAGCGGGAAGACGAGTTCCGTCGCTTGTTTGATCTGGGGGCACAGGCCCAGCGTGCCCAAGATTGCCGCAGTGCACTGCAGTCATTCGAGGCTGCGCTCGCTATCGACACCCTTCACGCAGACACCTGGCATCAGCACGGCAAGTGCTTGCTGGAGCTGGGCGACCCTTCGGGCACGGCTCGACGGAATCTCGACATCGCGCTGGAGCTGGACTTCGCCTCGGATCGGGCCGGTCGGACCCTCCACGCGGTCGTCGATGAGCTGGTAGAAGCCACCACGGCACACACGGTCGATCTCTCGGCAGATTTTGGCCCGCAGCAGGACTACGGCCGGCGGGTCTTCGTCGACCATGTCCATCTCAAGCAAAGCGGTCAGGATCTCATCGGCTTGCGGGTGGCCGAGGCTTTGGCGCCACTGCTGCAGGCGCGGCCATGACAGCCGAGCGCACGATGTTGTGGGTCACGATGCTGCTCACGATGGTCGGCACAGTGCTCCTTGCGGGCCCCGGGATCTGGGGTGCGCACGATCTCCCGGCGGGCGCGTTTCATCCTGGCCATCCTTTTTTCGCCTGGCACCTGAGCACCGTGCCTGCGGGCGGTGTGTTGTCCCATCCGCCATTTGGTTGGCCGGGGAGCCCGAGCGGACAAATGATCGGTGGGGTTCCGCTGGCTGTTGCCGCAGCCTTGCAGTGGATCGGTCCCATGCGCGCCTATGGCGTGGCCCTCGTGGTGGGACCACTCCTCACCGCGGTGACCACTTGGGGCTGGCTGAAGCGTTGCAGTGACGGGACGATGGGCGCACGCGCTGCAGGAACACTCGCGATGGTGTTCTGCAGTTTCGCGATTGCGGCACTGGGGAACGGGCAGTTTGCCAAGATGCAGCTCTGGGTGATTCCCAGCACGCTTTGGACCCTCGACCTGTTCGTGGACCGGCCGCATGTTCGAACGGCGGTTCCCCTATTGGGGGTCACCATTCTCGGGGTTCTGACGGCGCCATCGATCGCGGTGCAGCTGCCTGTGGCTGGCGCCCTCCAGCTGCTCCTCACGGAGACCTCACGCGGGGTGCGCGCCCGCCTGACAGGGCTTGCGCTCCTGGGTGTGGGAATGCTGCCCGGGCTGTTGTTCCTCAGCGCGGATCCCAGCTCGGGCACGCGGCCGGCGGTGGCTGGTGCCGGCTTGCGACTGCGGGGGGCGCCGCCCTCGGCTTCGCTCGATGATCTTCTGTTTGGCGTGGGGGTGAGAGCCAACGGCCTGGATGCCATCAACCATGCGCCTGTGCTCGCGCTCGCAGGACTTGGGGTGGGGATCTGGCTGGCGCTTCGGGCGGGCCGCGGGCGTCGCCTGGGGCTCGGACTGTTGTTCGTGGGGGCAGCGCTCGCACTAGGGCCGGTGTTGCGGTGGGACGGTGACCCGGTCTCCATCGGCTCCTGGACCGTGTCCATGCCGGCTTCGTGGATGGCCGCGCTCGGGTACCCGATGGGGCGAACGGGTCAGTGGTACCGGTTCGTGGTGGTGGCAAGCCTGGGGCTGGCGCTGCTTCTTTCGCGAGCCCCGACGCGCCGAGCCACCCTGGGAGCGGTGCTGGCGGTGGCTCTGGGTGTGGTGCAGGCCGTCTCCCAGTCGGGGCATGTGTTCCCGAGGCCGGCGGTCCCCGTTCCGGCAGCGGCCTCGATGGAGCGCTTGCGAGACAGCACAACGCCTGGCGCGGTGGTGGTCCTGCCTCACATCGCAAGCCCCGCAGACGTAGCGATGGGCATGGCCATGGGAGCGCTGGCGAGGCGACACACCACAGCGATGGCATGCCACACGGAAGGACATGCCTCCACTGTTGCGCTGCGGGCGCTCGTTCAACAAGCCCAGTCGGCACGCTCCGTTGAAAAGGCCCATCGGGTGCTTGCAGAGGCGGGAGTGGCAGTCGTGGTGTGGAGGCCCGACTCCGCGGTGATTCGCGGTGAAGTATGGCTGGATGAGGCAGCGGTCTCCCAGGCGCTTGGTCCCCCCGAGGTCGATGCGGGCACATCGGTATGGTGGGTGAATGCCAAACCCTGAACCCCAGGCTTGGCGACGCTGGCTCCTTGAGGGGGTCTTGTTGACTGTGGCTGGACTCGGCGCGGCCATCCTGGCAGATCGGTGGTTCGGTGCATTCCATCTGGGTGGGGCGTGGACCAGCTCCGATTTCCAGGACTACTGTGCCGGGTTGCACAGCATGTGGACCGAGAGCGACGCCTTCCCGGCGAAGCGTGCCCGTCTGGCAGGTGTTCTCGCGGCCTGGTCGGGCACAACGGATGTGCTCTCGGCGCTCCAGCGGGGGGCCTGGCTGGGATCCCTGGGCGTCTTCACGGGGCTTGCCTTGTGGGCTCGGAGTCTTGGGGGGCGCTGGGCGGTCCCTGTCGCGTTGGTGCTGGCCATGTCGGTGGCCCCTGTGGTGCTCCAGTCGAGGATGTATACGTTTTATCCCGCGATGAATGCCGCACTGGTGCTCGGATCGGGTCTGGTGAGTCTGGCCATGGTCCGTCCGTCGAATGCCACGCTGTTGTGGGCTGGAGTCGCGGTTGGTCTTGCCCTATGCATCGACGTGCGCGGCTTGCTCTGGGCTGGGTCGTGGCTGGTCGGTCTGCTCGCCGCGATGGCCCTGCGGCGGGAGCAACGCTGGCTGCCGTGGTGTGCGCTGCTGCTGCCGATTGCGCTCTCCTATGGGCTGGGTGCTTGGTCTTTTCCGGCCGATGCCCTGTCGCTCGAGCAGCAGCTCGATGTGCGGCCGCTGGCCGAGTACCGGTCGGGTGGAGAAGAGGCTCGATCGGCTTGGCGCTACTCGAGTCGGTTCGTTTGGGGCCAGTCTGCGCCCTGGGCGGTCTTGGGCACGCTGGGATTCCTCTGGACCAACCAGAGGTCGGCGTCGGACACGCTGGGAGCGCTCACCGACTTTGCGCCGATTGTTGAGGTCCAGCTCGATCCATGGCTCGCACCGCTCTTTCTCGGGCTCGGCCTTGCAGTGGTCGTGCTTCGCCGGCAGCCAGCTCAGCTGGGTGCGCTCGTGGTCACGGTGCTTCCCTTTGGAATGGCCCTCTGGGTGGCGCGGTCGAGCATCGAGCTCCAGCTGCGGTTCCTCTCGCAAGCACTCGCGGTGGTTCCGCTGGTGTTGGGGGTGGCTGTGGGTGCTGCCCTCTCGAGGTGGGCGGACCGGCGCGTGCATGCGGTGGGTTTTGTCGTGCTCGTCGTCGCGTTGCTCAGCGTTTTCGGAACCATTCCAGGCCCGCTGTCGCCCGCCGCCGACTGGCGCCGCACGTGGCCCCCCAACCGACTCGACTATCTCCGCACGACTCGCCACAACGCCTACACCCACCTGCGCCCGGAGTTTCGGACCTGCCGTGTGGCGCTGGGGCTGCCGGTGCTGGATGAATCCCTCGGACCGGCACCCCAGAAGCTCCGAGGGGAATCGTTCAAGCCCATCTCGCCTGCGCTATCAGAGCCGTAGCTGACGTCGCGGTCACTCCGGATGACCGGACTGCCTCCGTCGAACCGCTCCGATCGCGCCAACCAGCATGGCGAGGAGTCCGCCGCCACCGCCGGATGCGCAGCCACATCCGTCCTTGTCGTCTTCTGCAGCGGTTCCCGAGTCGCCGGACTCGGAGTCGCCGTTGGGGTTGCCGGTGAAGGCTTCGGGATTCACACCGGTGTCGGGGTCGGCGCCGTCTACTCCGAAGGCGGCGAGGTTGAGCTCGAAGCCCACCAAGGTCGGGGTGAGGCCGTTGTCGAAGGTCATCAGCAAGAGGCTCCCCCGTCGAGCGATCCAGGGACGGCCCGCACCGGGAGCGTTGACTTCTTCGATGGCGACTGCGTTCCAGTCGCGGTCATAAACCACGAGGAAGGGCCGACGGTCATTCCCGCCCCCGTTGCGGTCGGTATTGCCGAGGATGCCCAGGATCCAGTAGTCGCCGAGCTGCATATGCCCTTGGGGCCAGTAGACAAAATAGGGCTCGGGCAGGGGGTTTTCCATCCACCGGTCAAGCTCGTTCCAGTCTTGGTCATAGACGACGTGCACCAGGTTCCCGGCGGGTCCGTCTACGCCCAGGCGGTGGATCTCGTTTGTGAAGACATCGGTGAACAGGGCTCCACCGGTAGGCACGGGCTCCTTTGAGACCGTTGGACCGACCACGGCATCGCCGCTGGCTCCGATCTCGAAGAACACGGCGTCGCCGGAGTCACTGGCGCGCGGGCCGAACAGCACACCTTCGCCCAAAGCCGAGCACATCACGGAAGGATCGGAGTGGTGCCGCTGGGCATTGTCGAGCTCCACCACACCGCTCGCAATCAAGTTCCAGCGCTTGTCGTGCCGAAACCACCAAGCTGAGTCGTCGGTGGAAGTGGTCTGTCCGGTGGCGACGTGAAGCCAGGTGCCGTCGGGGCACCGCTTGAGGTTGTGGTCAGCCAGGTCGTCCTGCTGGACTTGCCAGTTGCGCTCGGCCTCTTCGACGGTCCAGTCCGAAGGACCGTCTCCAGTCGGCTTCAGGGGCAAGAGGCCATAGCCCACACCGGTCGCCAGTCCGAGCATCCAGCCACCCTCGTCGGGGAGGGCGCGAACCCAGTTGCCTCCTGTGGGCAGCTCCACGACTGGACCCACTTCCACGAAGAAGTCTTGCGCATGCACAGGCCCGGCAAGCAAAGCGAAGAGGGTCAAGAGCATGGCACGTCCTGGATGGGAAATAAGCAGATGTGCTGAACCTACCGCGATGCAGACGGGGTGGAATGGGAAGATGTTGCGAATGGGGGAGCCGGCGGGCCGCGCCACACGCAAATGCCGGGATCGGCGGTATGCAGGAGCCGGTTCATGGTGGCCTGGCAGGTTGTGAAGAGCGCTTCTATCTGCTCGGCTTCGTGCGCTGGGTCGTGCGGAGGTGGCGTGATGGGCGGAGCGAGATGATGGGTCAGGCGCACCGGGCGGGGCAGGAGCGTGGGGCCGAGTCCGCGCACAAGAGGGAAGGGAAGGTGCCAGCGGGCATATGCCTCTCGAGTGAATGGATTGTCATACACCGTGTACAGGTCATCTGCTGTGCGGCAGGCGGCGAGGACCAGCGGTGTGCTTGTGCGCAGCGCAAGGCGTACGAACCCCCGCCGGCGTTCCCAGCGAGTTTGGTATCGCTCCCGCTGCCCGCGCAGGGCCTCCCACATTCCGCCGGGGGCGACCTCCACCACTTGTTCCTGCTCGAGCAGATGGCGTGCTGCGCCTGGAGAGGCCGGAACGAGGCCGATGTTGCGTCCGAAGGTCCGCACAAGCGGGGTCTTGAACAGTAGATCGTCGGACAGTCCTCGCGGAACCCGTCCAGAAAACTCCGTGAGTGCCAGCCCGAGGAGAAAGGAATCGTAGGTGGCGAACGTGTGGTGCACCACGAGCAGCACGCGACCGTGTTTGGGGAGGTGATCCATGCCGGCCACATGGTGCCGATGGTAGGCCTGTAGGGGACGCATCACGCGCACGACCTGTCGGTAGGCCCCCATGCTGGGCTGCCACTGTGGCTCGGTCTCCGGCATGATGGTCTCCCAAAGAAACGGGGGGGCGTGGCCGTTCGATATCCGACCGGCGTGGCGGCGGTAGCGTCAGGGGTGCGGTGACGCGGCCGTTGGCTTGGTGTCTGGAGGCGGGTCGTGGGCGACGCGCAAGCGCGCATGGCTTAGGTGGGGAACCATCGGACGCGCCACGCTGGGAGGGCGAACGTGATGCTCGCTCCAGACTTGGTGTCCCTGCTGAACACGGTGGTGCGCTCCGAAGAACGCTGGCGCTTTCTCCGGCGAGTGCTCCAGGACGCTGGTGAACGACAGACGCCCAAGCGGTTGACGGGCGCCGAGCCAAGCTGGGCGAGTGCGCTGAGCGACGTGCCCGTACCCGAGCTGCTTGCCCAGTTGCGGGCGCATGCGCCTCAAGAACTGGCGGCGATCGATGCCTTGGCTGTGGGCCTGCTCCCGGCATCGGAGCGGCTCGGGCGGGTGGCTCCGGTGGCACCGGCGCACCTGTGTCTGGTGGGACGCGCGGAAATGTTGGATTCGCTACTGGCTCATCCAGCCTACCGATCGGGTGGGCACCTACACTTGTATGGCCCGAGGGGAGCGGGGCGGTCTCTGGTCGCATCTCAGCTCGCGCGTCAGGCGGCGGACCGAGTGCCGGTCGTGGTGTGGCTCGATGGACGCACGCGCGACGGTCTCGCGGCAGGCCTCCACCAGCTTGCCCGAGATCTCGGATTCCCGGTGGGCGCCGCGCAGCAGCGGTCGCGTCAGCTCGAAGCGTGGTTCGGTGGGCGAGGAGAGTGGTATGTGGTGATCGACGACGCCCCCGAGGTGTTGCCGACCTGCCTGCAGTCGAAGAAAGGGCAGCTGGTCACGATCGGCACAGCGCCCCGTCCCGAGGCCCATGTCAACGTGGTTCTGCCCCCGCTTGCGGCAGCGGCGCGCTCGGAGGCGGTTCGCCGCTGGTCGCGTGGGCGTGCGCAGCCACAGTCGAGCGAGCTGTCGCTTGCGGTGACGGTACGCATTGCAGCGGCCTCAGCGCGCAGCCCCTCACCGGTGAGCACTCTTGCGGCGGCGATCGCGGCACTCTCGAAGGAAGCGCAGTCCATGGCGAGTCTGCTTCGCTGTTTTTCTGCCGCGCCTCTTCCGTTTTCACTACTGCGCTGGCCAAACAGTGTGCCAGCACCCGCTCCGCTCGACGAGGCGTTCCAGTCTCTCTTGCAAAGCGAGCGCATCTGCCGTGCGGCCGTTTCGGAGCTGGTTCGGGCGGGGTGGGCCCACTGGTCTGATGACTTGCTCGTGTTTGGGGAGTGGCCTGCCGGTGATGCCGAGCTCGCCGTCCCCCACCATCTTGCGGCGCTCCTCGTGGTGCACGCACTTCATGCGTCGGAAGAACTGCCTCTTTCGTGGATCCCCCACGTGCGGAAGCTGTCCAACGACCCCACAGTGCCGTCTCACATTCGTCGGGCCATCGCTGCGCGGGCGGGGCGGCTGGCTCTTTCCACCAGCGATCCGCACTTTGCGGTGGAGTGGTTCCAAGGGGCCCTCGCTGCACTCGATGACTCGACCGAGGCGCGCGCGGCGAGCTCGGGGCTGCTCAATGACCTCGGCGTGGCCTGGCGTCGAAGTGGACGGCTCGACGAAGCGGCTGCTGTGTTTCGCGATGCTCTGGCGCTCGATGAGGCGTCTGCAGACGCGGATCCCTTGCCCGCGGCTTCTACCCGCACCAACCTCGCACACATCTTGCGCGAACAGGGCAACATGAACGCCGCACACGACCTGTACCGCGCGGCGCACGCGGCTCGAAGGCGGCTCCTGGGTGATGCACATGTGCAGACCGGCGCGGTTGCGATTCAGCTTGGCGTCACCGCGCAGGCGCTCGGAGACCACAGTGGTGCTCGAGCGGCATGGACCGATGCCATCCAGGGGCTTTGTCGCTGTCGCCCAATGCCTCGCTTGCTGCTCGCGAAGGTGCTCCAGATGATGGCCCGCCTGTCCATGCGCGAGGGCTTGCCCGCGGAGGCTCTGCCCCTCGCGCAGCGGGCCTACACCCTGTTGATGTCGGAGCACGACGACATGGACCACCCGAGCGTGTCGGTCGTGCGTGACCTTGTGAGTGGGATCGACCGCCAGTTGGACGCCCGGAGCGCGGATTCTTGACGCAGCAGCGTCTTCAGAGACCGCTTCCCCGAACCAGATAGGCACCGCCCGCGGCAGGGGCGCCGCTTGGACTCAAGAAGGGGGCGCCGACGAGCACCTCGCCCAAGCCGTCGCCATCGGTGTCGCCGGGGTTGGCGAGCGAAGCGCCGAGCTGGATGTCGATATCGTCTGCGATCAAGAGGAAATCGGCGTCTTCGATGTCGGTGTTGCCCGCCACGGGGCCGTAGCTGATGCCCACCACGCCGAGACGCGAAGCGTCGATGCCGGTCGGGTCGGAGACCGCGAAGTCGGCGTTGCCATCGCCGTCCATGTCTCCCACCGAAGACACTGCGATGCCGGTCTCTCCGTACGACTGTGCTCCGAGCAAGATGAAGTCTGCATCGCCGGCATCCATCGGACCATTGAGTCCGCTGCCGCCATGGAACAGATAGGCGGCACCGGCGTCGAGTGCGCCGAGGTCGGAGTCGGGTGCGCCCACCAGTACATCGTCGTAGCCGTCGGCGTTGACGTCGCCTGCCGAGGTCGCGGATGCGCCAAAGCGGTCGCCTGCGGTGAGGCCGTAGATCCGCGTGTCGGCATACCGCAAGTCGATTTGTCCATTGGCAGAGCTTGTGACCACGTACGCTGCACCGGTGTTGGGGCTGCCGCTCACGGGTACTTCGGCGCTGGTGATCAACAGGTCGTTCCGCCCATCGCCGTCGACGTCTCCCGCCGATGTGGCGGCTCCGGACCCCACGCGGCTGCCGGCGGTTTCCCCCGTGAAGATGGCACGCGCTTCGGTGAGGTCTTCCTCACGGTTCCAGTCACCCTCGAGCAGGTAGACCTTGCCCACGAGGTCTCCGGGCCCCACGGAACCGGATGGACTGGCGACCAGCAAGTCAACGACGCCATCTCCGGAAACATCACCGGGCGAACCCATGCGCATGCCGGTGAGGTCGGTGGTCTCCACGGCCGGGAACCACGCCTCTGCGGTGGTGACGGATGCATCGCCTGTCATGGGGCCGGTGAGTACATAGACGGCCCAGTCGGCTTCCTCCCCACTGGTGTTTTGTGGTGCCATCGGCGCACCCAACGCAAAGTCGCCGTAGCCGTCGCCGTCCATGTCACCCAGGGCAGTGATGCCCATTCCCAGGCCATCGCTCTGGATGATGCCGTGGAGGGAAGCGTCGGCTGCACCTGCATTGACCAGCCCGCTGGTGGGGGAGTGGAACAGGTGGACCGATCCGGGGCTGCTCGAGCCGCCACTGGTCTGGCTGATCAGCAAGTCGGGCGTGCCGTCGCCGTTGACGTCTCCGCCCGAGGCCACGGTGGTGCCGAATGCGTCGTTGGTGGAGGAACCCTGGAAGATCGTGTCGGAGACGTCATTGATGACCTCCTCGCCTTCCATCCGACAACCGCTCGCCACCCCGTCGCAGTCGTTGTCGATGCCATCGCCGCAAACCTCGCTCGCACCCGGGTTCACCTCGGGGTCGGCGTCGTCACAGTCCAGGGGTGCCTCGTAGCCGTCTCCGTCCGCATCGAGCACACTGGCGCCGGTGTCGTCGGTGTCGTCGGTGTCGTCGGTGTCGTCTCCGTCGTCGGTGTCGTCTCCGTCGTCTCCGTCGTCTCCGTCGTCTTCACCGTCGTCTTCGGTGTTTGACCTCTCGACTCTCTTATTGCTACAACAGAAGGCTCGTTAAGAACAATCCC
>CAJWOS010000253.1 GCA_913044235.1 uncultured Pseudomonadota bacterium | reverse complement strand
GGGAAAGATGGTCTATTTTGCACCGCTTGTTCCCCGCTCGGGGGACTCGGACGCCTCATCGCCTGCAGGAGCATCCATGACCGATGCCTACATCTACGACGCGGTCCGTACGCCGCGCGGCAAGTCCCGCAAAGGGTCGCTCGTGGGCGCCCGCCCTGTGGAGCTTGCCGCCACGGTGCTTCGGGCCCTGCGTGACCGGAATCAACTCGACACGGCCCTGATCGATGACGTGATCCTCGGTTGCGTGGAGCCGGTCAAGGAGCAGGGCGGCAACATCGCCCGCATTGCTGCCCTCGTGGCCGAGTACGACCAGACCGTGCCCGGTGTCCAGATCAACCGCTTCTGTGCCTCGGGTCTCGTGGCCACCAACTTTGCTGCGGCACAGGTGATGAGCGGGCAGGCCGACTTTTCGGTGGGCGGCGGTGTGGAGAGCATGACCCGCGTACCCATGGGCAGCAGCAGCGGAGCGTGGGCCGCCGATCCGCAGGTGGCAAGCCAGACCCGCTTTGTGCCCCAGGGCATCAGCGCCGATCTCTTGGCCACGCTCTATGGCTACTCGCGGGGCGACCTCGATGCGCTGGCGGTCCGTAGCCAGGACCGTGCCATCGCCGCACAAGCCGCAGGACGCTTTGACCGCTCGCTCGTGCCGGTCTGTGACCAGAACGGCGTGCCACTTCTGGAGCGTGACGAATACATCCGCCCCGGAACCACGATCGACTCTCTCGCCAAGCTCAAGCCGGCGTTCCACAAGCTCGGCCACGACTATGGCTTCGATGCGGTGGCTCTGCAGCGCTATCCCCAGCTGGAGCGCATCGAGCACCTCCACCATGCGGGCAACTCGTCGGGCATCGTCGACGGGGCGGCCGCCGTCTTGGTGGGCAGCCGCGAGGCGGGCGAGCGTGCCGGTCTCACGCCTCGCGCTCGCATCCGGGCCTTTGCAGACATCGGCTCCGAGCCCACCATCATGCTCACCGGTCCAGCCGACGCTGCGGAAAAGGCCCTGAAGCGGGCTGGGATGGCCGCCTCCGATGTGGATCTGTGGGAGATCAATGAAGCGTTTGCGGCCGTGGTGCTTCGCTTTGCTGAGGTGCTGGAGCTTGACCATGACCGAGTGAATGTGAACGGTGGGGCCATCGCGCTCGGCCATCCGCTCGGAGCCACCGGTGCCATGATCCTGGGCACGCTCCTCGATGAAATGGAGCGCCGAGACCTTTCTGTGGGCTGTGCCGCCCTCTGCATCGGTGCCGGCATGGGCACCGCCACCATCATCGAACGGATCGACGCATGAGCCTCTTCTCCTACGAGCGACCCGCCGGTGATGGCGTCGCGATTCTCACCATGGACATGCCAGGACGCGCGCAGAACGTCTGGAACCCGTCGTCCATCGCTGCCTTCTCGGAAGCCCTCGACCGCCTTGAGTCCGACGATGGTGCTACCGGAGCCATTGTCACCTCGGCCAAGAAGGACTTCATCGCTGGCGCAGACCTGGAGAGCATCCAGGAGATGGTGTCGGGTGACAACGACCCGGTCGTGCTCACCGAGAGCTGTGGCGCACTCAGCGCTCTGTTGCGGCGCCTGGAGACCTGCGGAAAGCCGGTTGTGTGTGGGATCAACGGCACGGCTCTTGGCGGCGGCTACGAGCTGGCCCTGGCCTGCCACCATCGCATTCTTGTGGCCGGCAAGCGCGTGCAAGTGGGCCTGCCTGAAGCGTCGCTGGGCTTGCTTCCTGGCGCAGGCGGTACCCAGCGGCTGCCCCGCTTGATCGGCGTGAAGACCGCGCTCAGCTTGCTGATTGAGGGCAAGAGAGTCCGCCCGGACAAGGCTCTGAAGCTTGGCTTGGTGAACAGTCTCGCCAGGGACCGTGACGACATGATGCAGCAAGCCCGTGGCTGGCTGGCCACCGGCCCCGACGCCGCGCGGCCGTGGGATCTCCGGGGCTTCGAAGTGCCTGGCGGCGGTGTGGATAGCCAAGATATCGCCAACATCTTCATGGTGGGCACGGCCATGTTCAACGCGAAGACCCAGGGCAATTACCCGGCCGGTCGGGCCATCTTGAGCTGCCTCTTCGAAGGGCTTCGCCTGCCGATGGATGCCGCGCTCGACGTGGAGAAGCGCTACTTCGTCTCGCTGCTCGTGGATCCCACAGCCTCGGCCATGGTGCGCACACTCTTCCTCGAGCTGCAGAAGGCCAACAAGCTGACTGCACGCCCCGCAGGGCACGACCGTCGGCCACCACAGAAGATCGGTGTGCTGGGTGCTGGCTTGATGGGGGCGGGCATCGCCTACACGGCGGCCAAGGCTGGCATCGACGCCGTGGTCATCGACCTCGACGACGAGCGCGCGTCTGCTGCCCTGCAGTATGCCGCTCGGATTCAGGACAAGGCCATCTCCCGTGGTCGCTCCACAGAAGAGAAGAAGGCGGCCATTCTGTCTCGCATCACCGCCACAGCAGACTACGCGCTGCTTGATGGATGCAACATCGTGGTGGAAGCGGTGTTCGAGAACCGGGAGATCAAGGCCACGGTCACCCAGAAGACCGAAGCGGTCACCGGATCGAAGTGCGTCATCGGCTCCAACACCTCCACGCTGCCCATCACCGGCCTTGCGGAGGCTGCCGGTCGCCGCGAGCGCTTCATCGGCCTACACTTCTTCTCTCCGGTGGAGCGCATGCCCCTGGTGGAGGTGATCCGTGGCGAGCAGACCAGCGACGAGACCCTCGCCTGGGCCCTCGACTACATCCAGGCCATCGGAAAGACTCCAGTGGTGGTCAATGACCGCCGCGGCTTCTACACCAGCCGGGTCTTCAGCACCTATGTGACCGAGGGCATGGTGATGCTGATGGATGGCGTGCTACCGGCGCTCATCGAGAATGCTGGCCGGCGCACCGGGATGCCCATGCCGCCGCTGTCGCTGGCCGATGAGGTGGGCCTCGGGCTCATGGCGCAGGTGGGCCGACAGACCCGCAAGGACCTCGGCGACGCGGCGCCGCACAACCCCAGCACCCCGCTCCTCGAAACGCTTGTCTTTGCGCTGGACCGGAGCGGCAAGCGCTCGGGCCGAGGCTTCTACGACTACACGCCGGTGCCGGACGGCAAGCCCACCAAGGCCTTGTGGACCGGGCTCGCCGAACACTGTCCGCCTGCCGACACCCAGCCGTCGGTCGAGGACCTCATGGAGCGGATGCTGTACTGCCAGTGCGTGGAGGCCGCCCGTGCGATGGACGAAGGGGTCATCACCGACCCCGGCCAGGCCGACGTGGGTGCCATCTTGGGCTGGGGCTTTGCGCCCTGGACCGGGGGTCCGTTCTCGTACATGGACCGGCTCGGCGTGGCTGCATTTGTGGCCCGTGCCGATGCGCTCGCGGATGTCCATGGAGAGCGCTTTCGGCCGCCCGGCTTGTTGCGCACCATGGCCGCCGAGGGGCGTTCGTTCTTCCCCTGAGCACGGGTTCGACCCGTGTGCGGCGAGACGGCTCCTTCGTACGCTGTGGCTTTGTCTGCCGGTCAGCGGTGACGAAGCCGCGGAGCCCGACGACTCCGTGGCGGGGACCGAGTCGGTGCGCGGGGAGGAGGGATGCTTCGTGGAACATGTGAGCGGGCGGTCGTGCCCTGGGGGCAGTGAAGCGCTGCCATCCCCGCTCGAACCTCTCGTGGTTTTCTGGGTGAAAGCTGAGCGTCCATCTGGGTTTTGGTGGGTGTGATCGGGCGTTTTCCCTACGCTGAGTCGTCTCGCCTGATGATCGCCAACACCCCTTGACCCTGGTGGATTCCGCCGAGTATGGTGGAACTGCGGCCCGACGGGCTGCCCGCACGCCTGGGCAGCCGCACATTTATCTGGAGCCAACCCATGTCTCGCAAATCTGCGCTCTCTTCAGCGGCGCTTCTCGCCCTGCTGACGATGGGCGGAACGGCCTTCGCCGGCCAGACGCTCTCCGGCACCTACATTGAAGCCAACTACGGCGACAACGGCATGTGGAACTGGGGCTCGACCGGTACCGGCCTCATCTACACCACAACCGGCTCGGGAGCGTCGCAAGACGCCACGTATCCCGGCACGCCGTGGGCCCACTTCCAGGTGGAGTTCGACCAGTACAGCTCCTCGTACAACCAGATCGCCAACTCGTCGTCGGGTACCACGCTCACTGTGGTCTCCGAGTCCAACGAGTCCGACTCGTCTACGCTGATCTCGGTCTACGAGTACACCGCTGGCGACCTCGAGATCACAAAGACCGAGTACTGGGAAATGGACGGCACGGTCATCGCGCAGCAGTTCGCGCTGCACAACGCGGGCTCGTCGGACATCACCAACCTTCGCTTCCAGGTGGCGACCGATCCCGACCACGATCTCAACCGCTTTGGCACCTACAGCACGCTCAACGACGTCGACGACCTTGATGGGGATGGAGTGTCGGACTGGACCGTGAGCCTCGGTCCCTCTTCTGGCATCGCCTTTGGGTTTGCGCCGTGTGATCCCGACAGTGCCACCCTCGGCCACAGTCCTGGCTGGGACCAAGACGCCGACCTCTCCCTGACCGACTACAACTTCGGCAGCGGCGACTACTCGATGAACTGGGTGCACTACGAAGGCACACTCGCTGCGGGCGACACGGCCTATGCGTCGAACCTCGTGGTGTTCGCCGACGATGCCACCACCGCAGAGGGCCTCGTCTCGTCTGAAGCTGACATGTGCAACATCTGTGACTCCGATGGCGATGGCGCGTTGGCCTCGTGGTGTGGTGGCGACGACTGCGACGACGACGATCCGACGGTGTACCCATCGGCGTCCGAGGTGTGTGACGGCGTCGACAACGACTGCGACGGAACGGTCGACGAAGACGACGCCATCGACGCCCAGACCTGGTACCAGGACGCCGACAGCGACGGCTATGGCAACGCCTCTGTCACCGACATCGACTGCTATCAACCCACTGGGTACGTGGCCGACGACACCGACTGCGACGACTCGGTCTCCAGCACTTACCCAGGCGCCGACGAGTATTGCAACGGGGTCGACGACGACTGCGACGGCACCATCGACGAAGACAGCGCGGTTGATGCCTCGACCTGGTACCAGGACGCCGACAGCGACGGCTACGGCAATGCCTCGGTCTCCGACGTCGAGTGTGCGCAGCCCACTGGGTATGTGGCCGACAGCTCCGACTGCGACGACACGGTCTCCACGACCTACCCGGGCGCGCCGGAGTACTGCAACAGCGTCGACGATGACTGTGATGGCACCGTCGACGAAGACAGCGCAGTCGACGCCTCGACCTGGTACCAAGACGCCGACAGCGACGGCTACGGCAACGTCTCAGTGGCCGACATCGAGTGCTACCAGCCCACCGGCTTCGTGGCCGACAGCTCCGACTGTGACGACACGGTCTCCACCACCTACCCAGGCGCTGATGAGTACTGCAACGGGGTGGACGACGACTGCGACGGCACCATCGACGAAGACGATGCGGTCGATGTCTCCACCTGGTACGCCGACAGCGACAGCGACAGCTATGGCGATGCGTCGGTCAGCGACATCGACTGCAGTCAGCCCACTGGCTACGTGGCGGACAGCACGGACTGCGACGATGCCGAGCCGACCACCTACCCCGGTGCAGACGAGTACTGCGACGGCGTAGACAACGACTGTGACGGCGACATCGACGAAGACAGCGCGGTCGACGCCTCGACCTGGTACGAAGACGGCGACGGCGACGGCTACGGTGAAGCCACGGTCTCCGACGTCGAGTGCAACGCACCCAGCGGCTATGTGGCCGACGACACCGACTGCGACGACAACGAGCCCACGACCTACCCCGGTGCAGACGAGTACTGTGACGGTGTAGACAACGACTGCGACACCGTGATCGATGAAGACGACGCAGTCGACGTGGTCACTTGGTACTACGACCAGGACGGCGACACGTACGGGGATCCCTCGCTCTCCGACATCGACTGCAACCAGCCCGAAGGCATGGTGGAAGACAACACCGACTGCAATGACTACGACGACACCGTCTACCCGGGTGCCGAGGAGATCGAGTACGACGGCATCGACCAGGACTGCGACGGCGAAGACCTCTGCGACGTCGACCTCGACACCTACAACGCGGTCGAGTGTGGCGGCAGTGACTGCGACGACGAAGACGAAGACGTCAACGTCGACGCGGAAGAGACTTGGTACGACGGTATCGACCAGGACTGCGACGGCCTCTCAGACTACGATGCCGACTACGACGGCTACGACAGCGAGTCGTACGAAGGCGACGACTGCGATGACGCCGATCCGGAGACCTACCCTGGGGCCCCCGACGAGTACTACGACGGCATCGTCAACGACTGTGATGCTGCCGATGAGTACGACGCCGACGGCGACGGAGAGGATGCCATCGAGTATGGCGGTGAAGACTGCGACGATGCCAACTCCGAGATCAACCCCGACATGCCCGAGACTTGGTACGACGGCGTGGACCAGGACTGCGACGGCATCGACGACGACCAGGACAGCGACGGGTATGGCGTCGACGACGACTGCGACGACCTCGATGCGGAGAGCTTCCCAGGTGCAGAAGGGCTCGACGAGAACTGCGACAGCACGGTCGATGAAAACGTCGACGGTCTCTCCGGTGACTCCGGGTTCGGTGGCGTCGGTCTCGATGGAGCCACTGGCGGTGGAGGTGCGAGCTGCGGCGGCACCAAGACGGCGGCAACGTTCGCCTTCTTCGGGCTGCTTGGTCTCGGTCTGGGGCGGCGCCGTCGTCGCGACTGAGCGCTACCGACCGGTGGACTGCTGATGCTGAGGGCGGGGGTTTCCCCGCCCTTCCTTGCTCTGGGGGGCACCACGGTAGGCAGCTGCACGGTCGCCGCCGGTGCGATTGAGAGCCACTCCGTGTGCGAGTCGATGCGTGGGAGTCCCACGGCGATGGCAGCGGCCCGCCCATGAAATTCAGGGTGAAAGGCGCTGCAATTTAAGAATTTCCAATGCTGGCGATGTCGGAGGGGCGCGGGGATGAACCCCGCTTCATGAACGAAAGGATAAACGAATGTTGCGAAACGAATTTCTGATGGCTGGTCTGACTCTTTGCGCTGTGGCGTGCGTCGACGCGGAAACCGAAACCGGCGACACGAAAGAGGGTGCGACCGCCCAGTCCGCAGAGCGGGAATCACTGGTCTACGAGCCCGGGTTCTCGAGCGGTGGCTTTGAGTACGACCCGAGCGAAGGCATCGCCGCGGGTGGCCTCGACGGTGTGGAAACCGAAAAAGGGATTGAGGTGAAGTCTCCGGTCCGCGCCGAAGACTGCGGCAGTGATCAGAAGGGGGTGTTTCCCGGCACCACCCACTTCGGAGACCTGACCGACCTCTCGGAGATCCCGTCGCGAGTGGAATTTGTGACCGGTGATGTGATCATCAGCGCCGATGCCAAGGTCACGTCCCTTGAAGCGCTGCGGTGTATCGTCACCATCGGTGGCACCCTGCAGATCGAGGGTCTCCCTGGGGTCAAGCGCTTCAACATGCCTCGACTGGTGGCGGCGGGTGACCTCGAGATTGACTCGATGAAGGGACTTCACAGCGTTTCGATGCCGGCCCTGAAGATGCTCGACTCCCTGTCCGTGACCAAAGCTCCGGCCCTCGAGCGTCTGTGGATGCCCCGGGTAAAGGTGCTCAACCAGGGACTCAATCTCGAAGACATCGCGGTATTTTCTCTTGAAGGAACTCTGCCCCGCCTGGAGTCTGCGGGCTCCGTGGCGCTAATGGACCTGCCCCAACTCGAAGCATTGGACCATGCGCCCATTGACCTTGCGGGTGGTGACCTGACCCTGTCCGGGCTCGATGGGCTGGAGACCCTCGACGGCTTCCCCTTCGACGCCGTGGGATCGATCGAGATCAGCCAGAATGCCGATCTCCTCTCGACCATCGGCGCCACCGTGCTCGACGATGCAGACGTGTTGATTGCAGAGAACCCTGCACTGGTGGACCTGAAGATCCTGTCCGGCGTGGTTGCGCTCGACGCCTTGGAGCTCTCGACCAACAAGGCGCTCTCCACGGTCGAGGACCTCGCAAGCCTTGATGCGGTCGCCGGAGACCTCGTCATCGACGATCATCCTGCCCTGGTGGACTACTCGGGAATCTTCGGCCTCGCAGAGGTGGGTGGTGACCTTCGGATCACCGGTGCCCAAGCACTGTCCGTCGATGAGCTGGGCACCCTCGAAGCCAACGTGTCCGCAATCGCCGTAGAAGGTGACGTGGTGGTGGCTGGCGTCGAGTGAGTCTCCGTTGGACCCGGATGGGCAGCGTGCCCCGTCCGGGTCCGGTACGGTCCGGCAGAAGGCGGCGGTCTGGGGTGACTCAGCCGCCGCTCAGGCGTTGGAACAGCCAGTACATGCCAAGTCCACCGAGAACGAACGCCAGTCTGCGACGTGTGCGGCCGGGAAGTCGGTGAAGCACAAGGGCGAGGGGCAGGACCAGGAGCAACTGGACCAGCTCCACGCCCAGATTGAATTGGAGCAGGCCGGTCGTGCGAGCGGCCGGTTCCAGCTCGAGTGTGTCGATGATGCCGGCAAATCCCAGGCCGTGCACGAGGCCCAGCAGGCTCGATACGAGGGCGGGTCGACGACGGGTGAGCGTGTTGGCATCGCCCATCGCCTCGCGGGCAACCCACACGATCGACAGGGCCACCCAGACCTCCACCGTGCGAGACGGCATCAGGGCGCCGGCCGACGCAAGCAGGAGCGCGGCTGTGTGCCCTACAGTGAACCCGGTGATGGCAAGCATGAGGGCCCGGGCACGCCCGCACAGCAACACCAAGCCCATGATGAATGCAAGATGGTCCCAGCCCGTGATGACGTGTGCACCGCCAAGTCCCATCAGCTCCGTGGCGTGCGGCGCGCCAAACCGCACGATGTGATCGCCCTCGTGCAGCACACGAAGATGGTGGCTGCCGTCGAGGTCGTGTCGAACGGCAACCACCTTGACCTGACGGCCGCGGGGGCCGTACAAAACAAACGGACCGTCGAGCGGCTTGGTACAGGTCAAGCGCTCACCAGTGGTCGTGCAGTCGGCCGGCCAGGTCGGCAGGAGCCGGACGGCCTTACCGCCGTCCTGGGCAGGGGTGCTCGAGACCACATAGGAGGCAGGTGCCGTCTCAGACAGGGTCAGCGTGCCGGGGCGAATGTCATGTGCGGAGGCGGGTTGCGCCCAGAAGATCAGGGGGACCATCCCACCACCTCGTAGGACTCCAGCAGGCGGGCATCGGCTTCGGCGGTAACCGTGCGACGACGGATGGCACGCCACTGGAGAGCGACCCGTTCACGCACGTCTTCGAAGGTGCGCTCGCCCCCTCGGTCGATCGTTTGAATGGCCACCACATGCCAGCCAAGGGTGCTCTCCACGATGGTGGGAGCGCCCGGTTCGAGCCCTTCCACCTGGTCGGAGAACGCCACGCCGTAGCGCTCCGTGAGGCGTTCTGGGGTGCGTCCCCGCAGCACAGGCCCACCGGGCGCGTCGAGCTTGGCCAGCTCTCGGGGATCCGCACCCGCGCTCCAGGCGAGTCGGACATGCTCGGCTGCGGCCGGGTCCGGGCCCGTGAACACCTGGCGCAAGGTGATTCGTGTGGGGGTGCGGTACCGATCTTTGTGCTCGGCGAACAGAGCCCGGAGCTCGGCTTCGGTCGGCATCACATCGGGCTGGGTTGCCGTGGCCACGAACGCCATCTTTTCGGCGAGGCGGGCGCGGATGATGGGATCAGCGCGGTCGAGTCCCAGGCGCTGGGCTTCCCGAACGCGAACTTCTTGCGTGACCCACTGCCCAATCTGCTCGTGAAGCTCGGGCTCGCTCGGTTGGCGACCGGTCTCTTCCACCCAGGCTGCGCGAAGATCGGCTCTCTGCGCTTCGTCCACCACCATGTATTCCAGGTATAGAGATCATTTTAACAGTTTTTTTTATTACAATTGTAGGTGGTCTTTCACTATCTTTTTTAGGTAAGAAATTTTTACAAATTATTGATGATTTATTTAAAAGAATACCAATATTAAGAACTATATACTCAGCCATTGGTCAAA
>CAJWOS010000252.1 GCA_913044235.1 uncultured Pseudomonadota bacterium | reverse complement strand
AGGAGGCCATCGACGGGCGGGTGAACCAGATCCGCGCGCAGGTCGAAGAGACGAAGTCCGACTACGACCGCGAGAAGCTCCAAGAGCGCCTCGCGAAGCTCGTCGGTGGCGTGGCGGTCCTTAAGGTGGGCGCCGCGACCGAGACCGAGATGAAAGAGAAGAAGGACCGCGTCGAGGACGCGCTCAAGGCCGCGGAGCACGGGAACAGCGACATCCTGGCGGCCTACCTGCACGCGGGCGGCGACCCGATGTCGGTGTCGCGCCTCCACCACATGGGCTGGAGCCTGCTCCACCTCGCGACGGGCTGCGCTTTGATGGGCGGGCTGACGACGTCGAGCTCGTTGACGTACCGCACGCGGCCCGAGCCCGACTGCCCCAACGGCTTCGCGACGTGCGTGAGCCTGCTGCTGGCGGCGGGCGCGGCGGTCGACGCGACTGATGGCCCAGACGAAACGGCGCGGATGAAAGGGGAGGGCTGCGCCGGAAGACAGCCGATGCCCCACCGGCCACGGAGACCATCCCGGAGCGGCGCTGCGGGAGCTCGGTGCGGTCTGCCGGTCTTCTGTTGACTGGCCGTGCTTCGGTGCGGGAATCAGCGGTATGGTCGAGTGGCCGCTTCTGGCCCCACCCATTGGAGGCCCATGTCGCTTCCTGTGTCCACGCTGCGTGTCGCGATGCTCTGTGCATCGGGTCTTGGGGGCTGCGCAAGCGAGCCTCTGGCGCCGGCCTCGGTCCAGACGGATCGGAACACGTACCTTCGGGCCCTCGACATCTCGACCGGTACTTCGGCGGAGCGCTTCGAGCGGTGTCGAACGATTACCGATGAGTGGATGCGCGGAGACTGCTCTCTGGCCGTGGCGCAGCGAGAGGCAAGCCGGAGTGTGTCGAGCGCCGAGGCCTGGTGCCCGCACCTGGGGGAGTCCAAGTGGCTGTACGAGTGCTATTTTGTAGCGGCGGAGGCCGTGGCGACGGTGGGCGATGCGGCAGGCGCACGCGTGCTTTGCGACCGGTCGGGTCGGAATCAGGGCAGCTGTCGGTTTCACCTGTACCAGCTTGAGGTGGAGCGGGCCGTGTGGTCGGCATCGGCGCATGTTCTTGAGGTGCAGGCGGCCTTTGATGCGCTGGCGCAGGAACACGCTCGCCCCGTGGAAGGGCCCGGCACGCAGACCATCCGCCAGAACTGGTATACGAAGGTTGCGTTTCGACACAACATCACCGATGGCTCTTGGTGCCAACCGCTGGGCGGAGCCCACCGGACCGACTGCGAGCAAGCGGTCTGGAAGGTGCTCCACAGTGTGGCGCTCCGCGATGCTGCAGCGCCTCGGTGAGTGCGTGGCGGCGCCTGTTGCGAAACTAAGTGCGGGTCGAAGTGCGCGTATGGCGCCACAAGCGTCGAGCAGCGAGTGGGCCGCCCAAGAGGGTTGGAAGCATGATGAGAGTGACGGGTGCTGCGGTGATGACGATAAATTGTTGTAGCGTGTCGATTCCGGTCTGCCCCACCCCCAGCAGCACGGCCGCGAGCAGACCCATGCCGATGGCCCAGCCGATGCGCATGCGCACGGGGGGCTGGTCACGGCCAGAGAGCACCACACTCACGGCGTAGGCCACGCTGTCACCCGTGGTGGCGAGGAAGCAGAACACCAGGCCGATGAACAGGGGCACGAGCAGGGCATCGCCAGGAAGGGCCTGCAGCATGGCCAGCATCGCCGCAGCCATTCCTCCATCCTTCAGCGGACCGGTGATGCGTCCCGGGTCGTCGATCTCCAGTCCAAGAGCCGTTCCGCCGAGCACGATGAACCACAGGTGGGTCGCGAGCGGCGCGAGCACGGCCACGGCCAGCACGAGCTCTCGGATGGTGCGGCCCCTTGAGATGCGGGCCACGAACACCGACATCATGGGGGCGAAGCCCAGGAACCACCCCCAAAAGAAGACCGTCCACCAGGCATTCCAGGCAGGGTCGACCTGGGTGAGCGCCATCGTGGGCAGATGTTCGATGGCCGCCAAGAGTGACGCTGGGCCCACGTCGAGCAGAAAGGCTGTGGGCCCGAGCACGAACACGAGGGCTCCCAGAAGCAGTGCACCCACCACATTGCCCCGCGAGAGCCAGGCAATGCCACGATGCAGTCCCGACGCGGCGGAGGCGGTGTAGAGCGCCACCAGCGCTGCGAGCACGGTCACCTGGGTGCCGTAGGCATCGGGGATGCCCGCCAGCACATGGGCAGCGTTCGACAGCTGCAGGGCCAGGAAGCCGATGGGGCCAACCGTACCTGCGATCACGGCGATGATGGACACTGCGTCCACGAGCTGCCCCACCGGCTCAGACACGCGGCCGAAGACGGGGGCCAGGAGGGCACGGGGCCGCAGGGGGAGGCCATCGAGGCGATGAGCGGCAGCGAGCGCGATTGCTCCGAGGGTGCCCACCATGGCCCAGGCGAGGAAGCCCCAGTGCAGGTGCGCCTGCGCAAGTGCGAGCACCGCGGTGTTGCGAGGCGTGGTCGGTGCTTCGAAGTGCGGGGGAACGGTCTGGAAGTGGAACAGGGGCTCTGCTGCCACCCAGAACACGCCGCCACCTGCGAGCAGGGTGCACAACAGCACCGCGATCCAGCCCGCAAGGGAGTACTGGGGTGGGCCGTCACCCAGGCGCCCGTGTCCCCAGGGGCTCAGGGCCGTGACCACCGCTGTGAGCGCAGTGGCCACAAATAGCCACTGCCAGACAGCTCCGAAGGTGCGCGCGCACCAGCCGAAGCCCGCGGAGACCAAGGCAGCGGTGGCCTCGGGAGACACCAGAGAGGCTGCCGCAAGCAGGGCGAGCGGCACCGCCGACAGCAGGAGCGAATTGCGGCGATGCATCGGGTGTGGCTCAGCCTGCGTCGGGCAGGTACCCCGCCTGGACCACCTCGGCGCTGAAGCCGGGGAGCGGCCCGTAGCGGTGGATGGCCACGTCGACCGGCAGGGGATGCTCGGTACCGGCCAAGCCCTCGTATACGTGCACGCCCTGCTGGAGCAGCACTGTTTCCTCGGGCCGATGGGCAACCTTGTAGGCCGCGGGGATGATGAGCAGGATGGTGGTGCCGTGGTCGCGGCGCCAGCGGGCGATGCGCGCTTCCACGCGAGCGATGGTGGTGTCGAGGAAGGGTGGGTCGAGACACCATGCACCGTTGTCGGTCGGGCGGTCGACCTCGAAGAAGCTACCGGAGGAACCGAAGGGCGCATCGACGTCGCCGCAGGCACTGAAGAAGCGGGCACCGGGACGGCCCATCAAGCGAGCGTTGAACGGCGAGGCGAAGCCCTCGTGGCGCACGCCCCAGTCGTAGAAGGCGTCATACACGCGTCGGGGCGGACCAATGTGTCGAGTGCGAGCGAGCAATGCCGCATATCGGAGGGCCGAGACCAGCACAGCATCCGTGGCCGCACGTGGGCCATGATGCTGTGCGACCACCAGCCATGCTCGATTCACCCAGTCATTTCGCTGGAGCTGGAAGCCCCCAATGGCGAAATAGGACTGAGCCACCACCGGCTGTGGCAAGGCGGCCGGTCGAATCGGGTCGCGCAGCGTCTCGGCGATGCCCCGAGCAAGGGAGGGCGCAAGGGCAGGGCTGCCGATTTGGGCGCATGCAAGGCCCACGGCAAGCGCTTCCGCATCGACCCTCGGCCATAGGGCGCCGGGCCGTGCCACTTCGTCATGCAGCAGGGTGTGCATGAGCGCATTCTCCAACACTGCCGGTGCCTGGTCGACCGGAAGGCCCCGAGCAGCGAACATCGCTTTGGTGGAAAGCACGGCCTGACGGGTGGCGAGCCAGTCGCCATAGGCGGTGAGCAGGGCAGTGGATGGGGTCGCGAAGCCGGGGGGCGAAAAGGTCGAGATCGACACGGCTGTGTCCAGGGTTTTGGGTTTTCGGATACAGTCTGTATACGGTTAACGTGTCGCGCTCAACTGTCATCAATTCGATCGATAATGATTGACTATACAGGTATGGTAGTCATTTATCGGGACGAGATCGGGGGTTGGTCTGTTCGTGGTGCGGGATTCCTTGACGATGCGTGTACACTTTTCACGCATGTTTGTACACGCTTCGCCTTAGGCGCTCTCGCGATCGGGCCGTGATGGGCAGGCGAGGCGTAGGCTGCGTGGACTTGGGCTGGCTTTGGAGGCTTGGTCGCATACAACCGAACGGCCGGCGGGCCAGTTGCCCAGGATGTTGGCGCATCCGCCCCCGCGCTCCGCGGCCAGCGCCCGCTGTTCTGAGCCCAGCGGGTCGGCTACTGTGAGAGCGTCTCACGCCCGATTGCCCCCCGCTGCGATGCGCTCCGTTCGATCCCCACTGTTGTCGTCTGCCGGGCTGACGCCCACGCGTCGGAGCGACTTGTCTTCCACACTGGCGAACCGAGCCGGTGGGGTTCGTGTGCGGCGGGCCGCCGCCGACGCGGCTGGATTGGGGGTGGCGACCGATCTCGAGACCGACGCCATCTCGATGCAGATGGCGTTGCGCAACATCGAAGACGGTACGAGCGCGATCGATGTGGCCGATGGTGGGATGCGAGAGGTCGAGACGCTCCTGCAGAGGCTCCGAAGCCTCGCGATGGCCGGGTCGAGCGAGACCCTCGCTGATGAGGAACGCGCCTATCTGGACGACGAGGCCGCCGCCCTTACTGAAGAGCTCGAACGGACCGTGATCTCCACGCGCTTCGGCGGAGAACCCCTGCTGGCCACCGGTGCGGTGGACATCATGTTGCTTGCCGACACGTCGGCCAGCATGGGCGCGGAGCTGCCGGTTGCCGCCGTGGAGCTAGCGAACCTGCGCGACCGACTCTTGAGCGAGGGGTTGTCGGTTCGCACGGGTGTGGCCCAGGTCAACACCAATGCATCGGGGGGAGACCCCATCGACGGGAGCGAGACGCTCACCCCGCTCGACGACGACGTGGCGGCCACCGATGCTGCGCTGGCTTCGCTGTGGGTCACCGGTGCCGGTCAGATGGATCCGTATACTGTGCTCCTGGATCAGTCGGGCATCACCCCCTTGGCGGGACGAAACGGACCGGAGGAGAACCCCTTTGGCGGTCCCAGTGTGCAGAAGATCCTGATCTACGTCTCCGACACGGGGCTGGAGGCCAGCCTCACCAGTGTGACGGAAGCCCAGACTGCCGTGCGTCTGGCCTCGGCAGGGTTCCGGGTCTACGCCACCACACAGATCCCGAGGTTCCAAGCCGTCTTCGACGGCATCACCGATGCCACCAATGGGCTCCTCAAGCACCTCGACCCCTCGGGCAGCAACCTCACCGCCTTAGTGGACGCCATCGGCGACGACATTTTGAAGCGCTCGGATCGGACCGAGCCCTTCACCGTGCAGACTGGCATCCACGACAGCATTGACGATCGACTGTCGCTCGACATTCCGGTGAGTCTATCCACGACTTCACTGGGGATTGAAGACCTCTCCCTGGCCACGGTCTCCGATGCTCGTGCCGCCCTCACGGCGCTGGATGGTGCCTTCGTGGTGCTGAACCGGGCCCGCTCCACCGTCGGCGCGGCCTGGAACCGGCTCCATGCGGCGGGAAACAACATCAAGTCGATTCGAGAAGCCGTGGAGTCTGGAGAGTCGCAGATTCGCGATGCCGACATGGCGGAGCTCACCAGCCAAAGCGGTTTGGAGCAGCTGATGCTGCAGACCGGGATTGTGGCACAGATGCAGGCGGCACAGCTTCACCGAGACGCGATTCCGGCACTGCTGGGGTAGCTGCGGTGCGAGCGGGTGATGCGTGTGCCCGGAGTGCACCCGGCCCAGCATGGGGTGCCCGCGGCCTGCTGCTTGATCCCACCGGCTCGCCAACGGTCTGCTGTTGCTCGATCGAGAGACTGGTGACCGGATGGAAAATTCCACACAATGGTGAGAAAGTCTTCGATTGCGGTGGTTCCGGGACGCACAAGGAGGAGGAAAGGGGCGTTCTTGACCAAGACCTACATCCGCGAAGGCGGTTGGCTGGCTACAGTGCACAATGATGCGTACAATCGGTTTCCTTCTTCTGAGGGCGGGTCCCGAACATGAGCCAGGCGCAGCGACCGGACTTCAATTCCCCTGAGGCGGTTCCCGCGGAGTGGGTGGCGCTCGCGCGCAGTCGCCAGCGAGAGGTCCACCACCTTGAGCACGCGCTCTCGGCGCTGGACCGGCGCGACGATCGATGCGATCGGATCGACGTCCTGGTTCACACCGCAGCCGTAGCTCCCGGCCCGGCACAGGCTCTGTGTGGTGCGATGGGCGAGGAACAGCTGGCGCGTCTGCCTTGGTTGCTGGTGCGCGGGGTCATCCTGAACCGAGAGCAGCAGCTGTTTCCGGCTGCCCGTGTACTTGGCCTCGTGGTCACCGAGGCCCGCTTGCAGGGTGATGCCTACCTGTTGTTGTGGGGGTTGCTCGAGCTGTCCCGCGCGCAGGCCATGAGCGGGCAGCTGTCGAGAGCCACCGAAAACCTGCGTGAGGCTTTTTCGGTTCTCGAAGAGCATCCGTCCGACCTGCTCAAGGTGCGGGCACTGCTCACGATGGGCATGCTCTACACACAGGAGGGAGAGCATGCTTCCGCGGCGGATTACAACGCCGAGGCGCTGCAGCTGAGCCGAGGTCTCGACGATCCACAGGCCACCGCACACTGTTTCTCGAACCTGGCCGAGACCTTTCTGCGGCAGGAAAGGCTCGACGAATCCGAGCGATGCTACCGAGAAGCGCTGGCGCTTGTGGAAAACACGGGCTGGGAACGCACGCGGGCCACGGTTCTCGCTGGCAGCGGTACACTCGACCTCACTCGGGGCACGCACGAGCGCGGCCTTGAGCGCATTGAGCGCAGCAACCGGCAGCTGGAGGCGCTTGGTGATCATTACCAGGTGGCCCGACAAGAGCTCTGGTTGGTGGATTTCCTGGCCGAAGTGGGTCGAGCCAGCGAGGCCATCCAGCTTTGCAGGCAGGCCATCCAGCGATGTCAGCAGCGGGGTCTGGGGCACATCGAGTCGCAGTGCTGGAGTCGCCTCGGGGGCATCTTCACCGCATTGGGGCAGCACGAGCAGGCCAACGCATCGCTGCAGCAGTGCATCACGCGAATGCGGTCCTGTATGGAAGAGCGGGTGGCCGCCACGCAGCGGGCGGAAGAGCGCTCGCACCTTGCACTGCGAACCTTTCATGAGGCCGTGTGGGAGCGACGCCGCAGTGAGGAGCTGGAGCGGCAGAATCGAGCCTTGGCGAGCGCATTGATGGAGCGGGAGCGGCTGCAGGACGAGCTGGAGCGGGCCTCGTTGCTTGATCCTCTTACCGGGGCCGGGAACCGTCGGGCGTTCAATCGGCAGCTGGAGACCTTCCTCGCATTGTCGGCCCGAGAAGGTCGAGCACTCACCCTGGTGATTCTCGATGTGGACCACTTCAAGGATGTCAACGACACGCACGGGCACACGATCGGCGATGAAGTGTTGCGACAGGTGTGCGTGCGGGTGCGTCAGCGCTTGCGGGTGTCCGACTTCTTTGCCCGATGGGGTGGCGAGGAGTTCGTGTTCTTGCTCTACGGAACCGATCTTGAGGGTGGATATCGGTGTGCCGACGACCTGCGCCGGTCGATTGCCGAGCGGCCGTTCGAGACCGACAGCGGGCCCATACGCGTGACCGTGAGCCTTGGCCTCGCCACGTTGCGGTCCAAGGAAGACGACGGCGCGACCTTGATCCAGCGGGCCGACCAGGGACTGCTGCAGGCGAAGAGAAGCGGCCGAAACTGCGTTGTGGTGGGACACGCGCTCGCGACGCGCTAGCGACCGCGGCCGGCACGGGAGTGCTCGTGGATGTCCGAAGGCGGGGGGCTCTTCGAGTGCTCCGCGAGCGGTGTCAACCGAGGTGTGCGGAGCGGGGTGTGGCACCGCCAATCCGAGAAGAGTGGCGTCTTCAATGGTACGTTTCGTATCTGCATCCGCAAAGCGACGAACCTCTGTGCTGCGAAGGTCGTCCGACGGAACAGGAGGGGGCGGGCAGGTGGGCACGATTGCAGCCAGGCAGGTCGATGGGTCGATGCCCCGAGGAAATGCTGAGTCATCTGCGATTGTTGAAAAGAAAGGTGTAATCAGGTTTTTCCTGAGCGGAGGCAGCGTGCGCGAAGCGGGAGCAACGCCCCTGATTCCAGAATGCTCAGCAGCCGGGTATCGGGAGCGTGGCCCATATGGGGCACCAGCGAGGACTGGATGGAGCCAGTGAAGAGCATTCACGATGCAGTGGTTGTTCTCGGTCCGCACGATCAGATCTGTGGGGTCTTAGTGTGGGATACCGGAGGACTACGTTGCGGGGACATATTGACGGGTGAGAGCAGACATGCATCGGAGCGCTTCGCAGGGCATGGAGGTTCGAAAAGTGGGGGAAAGACCCGCTGGCGGAGCAGGGTCGAAGCCCCTCTGTGTCGTCTTCCAAATGGATCCATCCAGGTGCCCGAAGCCGACGGTTTGGGGGCCGATGACAGCGAGTGCCGAAGCCTCCGCGCCGGTGGCTTGAGGCCACCAGACGGGGGTGTTCACCCGTCGAGCGACAGCCGTTCCTGCTGATGTGGCCAGGGTGTCCACCAAGGGGATGACGAAGCGCTTGGAACGACTTGTATGTCTGGTTTTTGTGCTGTATGGCGGATTGAACAGGGTTTGCGTCTGCTGTGGAAACTCAACCGCCGATCGTTTCCACTGAAATCGCGCCAGATGGGGGCTTCGAGTTGGTCAACGACGTGTCTAAAATCGTCTTGATTCCGCGAGGTCGAAGTGGCGCAGCGGTCGGTTGAACGAGGTGACGCCGCCACACGGACGTGGTTGGATGCTCGGTTTTTTGGTCGACATAGGTGGGTCAAATCAACTCAGAGTTAGGTGCTTCAGAGTCCCCTTTTAACGGGGTTTTCAGACGAGATATGTGTGCCCGATGGCTCGCACGAAACGTGCCATATTGGGGGGGGGGCGGCCGCCAAAGATCGAGCCCGTCGAGCGGATATTTGGATAGAAACTTGTGTTTTCGCTGGAGTGAGCGTTTCGATGGCCTCGTGGCTGCGACTGTAGTTGAGTAGGTAGTATGGTGATATACTCATTATGTCTGCTTCAGGCGGGGTAGACTGTTGCGTGTGTCGAGGAGGTCGGTTGTCGAGCTCGAGGCCGGAGATTGATGGGTCTTCCCCACCCGATGGTGACGGTGGGGCTGCGACTGGCGAAGCGCGGACGCCCGTCCGGGATGGCCGCGGTGGTGTGGTGGCGTCGACAAGCCTGGGAAGTGGTACCGAAGCCAGGGAACCTGAAAGCATCTGGGACCGCGGATGGGCCGCCGACGAAGACTCGCAAGACGATCCGGAAGAACCGCTCGAGGACATGGTTCGGCGGTTGCTCTCTCGTGCGAAGGAAGTCGGTGATGAAGATTCCGTGCTCGACAACGACCTTGTCATAGACGGAACCGGTCCCGCGCTGGCTCTGCCTGAGGTGCATACCGACAGTGAGTCTGAGCCCAACACGGCTACGAATGTCGGGAGTGGGGCGTTTGATGCAGTGGATGGGCGTGCCGAAGACGACGACTCCGCTCCGGTGGAGATGTCGACCGGCGAGGTTCGGCTGCGTCTGGTCGCGGAATCGGGACTCACCGAAGACGAGCTGTCGGCTTCGCTGGCATCACTGCTTTCGCTGGGGGGGCCGGCGCACGAGGCCCTGCGCAGTGGATTCGGGCAAGGAGGGTCGAGCTCAGAACAGTTTGGGGGCCAGACCGCAAGGGAAGCGCCTGTCGAAGCGGTGAGCGCCCGGACGGCACCGGATCAGGCAGGCGAGGCGTCGGCGTCGGTCGTTGTCGCGTTGGGTGCGGTGCCCGCTTCGACGACAAAGTCGGAATCGGTGGTCGCTTCGGACGCAGCGCTCGTTCGGAGCGATGCGATGGCGTCGCGTGGGCGCTCTGGTGCGGATGGCTCCACCGAGCGGGACGCAGCGCCCGAGGCGTCGTTGCGCACCGCGGAGGCACATGAAGCCACCCACGTTGCTTGGCCGGATGACCCCGAGGTACAGCCAGACCGGCTGTCAACGCCACCAGGAACAGAGGTGGAACGGGGTGCGGCACTTCAAAGTCGAGATGCGGTCGAGGCCGAAGCATCCGCATCGCCGCCTGAAGGGCCCTCCGATGCGGTGGAACCGGATGG
>CAJWOS010000251.1 GCA_913044235.1 uncultured Pseudomonadota bacterium | reverse complement strand
AAGGCGAGGGCGAAGGCGAAGGCGAAGGCGAGGGCGAGGGCGAAGGCGAGGGCGAGGGTGCCTCCGGTCAGGTCCGCCTGGCGCACCTTGCCGTGTTCCCTGGCGACACCGGCACGGAGGTCGACATCTACGTCAACGGTGCGAACGCTCTCACCTTCGGCTTCAAGGAGACCACGGCCTACGTGCCGCTACCGGCCGGTAGCTATGACTTCGACATCGTCCCCTCGGGGGGTTCCCTCTCCGACAGCGTGTACACTGTGCCCGGCTTTGTGGTCGGAGCGGGTGAGGCCTGGTCGATTTATGCGGCTGGCTACGTGGCTCCCTCAGGGGACAGCAACGCCTTCACGGTGGGCGCACTTGCCGAGGACAGCAGCACGATATCGCCTGGAAACGTGCGCCTAACGGTGGTGCACGCCGCCGCCCTATCGGTCTTCGACGGAGTCGATCTCTGGGTGGTCGACAGCGACTGCGACCCGACAGGCCTGCTGCTGTCCGACTTTCGCTTCGGCGACAACTTCTTGGTCGATCTCCCGAGCACAGAGGTCAATGTGGGTCTCGATGTCGGACAAGAGGGCACGGTGGATGCCTGCTTCAAGGTCCCAGATGTTGGGATTACGGGCGAAGTGGTGACGGTCTACGCAGTCAACAGCGACGCCGGCGTGCCGAGCCTCGTGGTGCACCTCCCCGACGGCTCAAACGCCGAAATTGTTGCTGAATAGCGACTGCACAGCCTCCCGCTTGCTTGGAGTCCCGATGCGCTTCCTGCCCTTTTTGCTCGCCCTGCCACTTGCGGTCTCGTCGCCGGCGCATGCTGGCCTCTTCAAAAAGAAGGAGGCGCCCGCGCCCTCGGAAGACGATCTGCCTCCCTTCGAGGGTCTGATTGAAGGGAAGACCCCCATCGACGGTCTCTTCGAGTTCTACCGCGACGACAAGACCGGCCAGGTGCTGTGGGCAGTGGCGCCCGATCAGTGGGACTCCGACTTTCTCCTGTCGTCGTCTGTCGACGGCGCCATCGGCGAGATGGGCCTGTATGGAACCATCATGATGGATGCGTACGTGTTTCAGCTCCATCGCCAGAACAACCAGATCCAGCTCGTCTCTCGCAACACCACCTTCCGGACCGACCCCGGCGCCCCCGAGGCCGGTGCGCTCGAGCGGTCGTTCTCCGACTCTGTGGTGATGGCGGCGCCGGCGATGAGCGCGCCGAGCATTGAAGGCGGCAAGGTCCTGGTCGACCTGGGCGCCTTCTTCGCTGCGTCTGACCTGCACGGCTATGGGAGTGCGCTCGGCTACTTGTATGACGGCAACTACTCCCTCGATGCGGAAAACACAGCCATCACCGAGGTCAAGTCCTTCCCAACGAACAGTGAGCTGCAGGTCACCGCACGCTTCGTGGGCGGTGGCGAGGCGGGCTCGGTGGTTGTGCCCAACATCAACGCCCTCACGGTGTCGTTTCGCTACAGCCTGCTCGAGCTGCCCGACGGTGGCTACACGCCGCGGGTGGCCGATGACCGCCTCGGCTACTTTCTCGAGCAGCACCTCAACTACAGCGACACTGGCCCCAACGTGCCCTATGAGCAGTTCATCAGCCGCTGGAAGCTGGAAAAGAAAGACCCATCTGCCGCGCTGAGCGAGCCGGTGGAGCCGATTGTGTTCTGGCTGGAGAACACCGTACCCGAGCGGTATCGGCAGCCGATGATGGACGGCATCGAGATCTGGAACGAGGCCTTTGAGCAGGCCGGCTTCAAGAACGCCATCGTGGCAAAGCAGCAGCCGGCCGATGCCGACTGGGATCCCGCCGACGCCCGCTACAACACCATTCGGTGGTTCTTCACCTACGATGCAGCCTTTGCGGTGGGGCCGAGCCACCACGACCCGCGCACGGGGCAGCTGCTCGATGCCGACATCAGCTTCAGCGACGGGCTGGTGCGGGTTGGAGCGGTCTCCGGGCATGCCTACTGGGTGGATCCGGTCTCGGGGCTCCAGCAGCTCGCGGCCGCGGCGATGGCGCCCGCCACTGCGCGGCACTGCACTCTGGCTGGTGAAAAGGCCATGGCCGCGGGGCTTGGCTTCGACGTGATCGCCGCCACTCGCGGATTCTCGAGCGAAGAGGAAGAAGAGTACGTGCGCCAGTACGTGATGGAAGTGACCGCGCACGAGGTGGGTCACACACTCGGGCTGCGCCACAACTTCATCGCCTCGGCCCGCTACGACATGGACACCCTGCTCGACTGGACCGAGGACCACAACGCCATCGGCACCTCGGTGATGGACTACAACCCACCGGTCATCGCGCCTGAGGGCAAGACGCAGGGGCCGTACCTCCCGATTCAGGTGGGCACCTATGACCGGCACGTGATCGAGTTCGGCTACCGCACCTGGGACGATCCCGAGGCCGAGGCCGCTGGTCTGGCGGAGATCGCGGGTCGGAGTGCGCTGCCGGAGTACCGCTTTTCCACGGATGAAGACGCCGGCTATGGCGGCGCCCACATGGATCCGCGCGTGAGTCGCTACGACTTCTCCTCCGACCCGATCGCGTGGTCGGCCTACAACATCGAGCTCACGCACAAGCTCTGGGAAAACCTCGACTCCTTGGTCGATGAAGGTGACCCCTACTGGACCATGCGCAACGCGTTCGACCGCAGCTGGCGGGCGTTCCTGCTGAGTGGCATGCAGGTGAGCAAGACCATCGGCGGCGTGTATCAGAACCGGGCCCATCGCGGCGACGAGGGCGGCACCCTTCCGTTCGTTCCGGTCTCGGCCGACGAGCAGCGGCGCGCTCTGGACTTCTTAGCGGAGCACATCTGGGCGCCGGGGGCCTACGAGCTGCCGCCCGAGACCCTCGCAAAGCTGCAGATCAACCAGATGGGCGACCTGGAGTGGAGCCGGTTTGCGGCACCGCGCCAGGACTACCCCCTGGTCGACATGGTGGCCATGGTCCAGGCGATTCCGCTCGACATGCTGTTCGACCCGCAGCGCCTGAGCCGGATGGTAGACCTGGGCACCCTGACCGACGACACCCTCAGCGTCGACGAGCTGTTCACGAGCCTGCGAAGCTCCATCTGGTCGGAGCTCCGGGCGCGCACCCCCATCGACGTGCATCGTCGGTCGCTGCAGCAGTCCCACGTCGACCACCTCATGGCCCTGGTGCTCCACCAGGTCGACGGCGCACCGAAAGATGCCGTCTCCCTGGCTCGGCTCGAGCTCAAGGAGCTGTCGCGCATGTGTGCCGGTGCGGCGAGTCGCACCAAGGACCGCACCACCCGTGCCCACCTGGCTCGGATTCAGGATGAAGTGGACAAGGCGCTCGCCGCCGAGATGAAGCTCTGAGGTTGCGGGTGCCGACGCACGGGCGGGCAGGTCCCGCCTGGGCGGTGCTCGCGGCGCTCGGCTGGATGGGCTGCAGCTCGCTCACCGGTCCGCCTCCGCCCGACATCGTGCTCTTGGTGATCGACACCCTCCGGGCCGACCACGTGGGCGTGTACGGTGCGGCGCGACCGACGAGCCCCGCGATCGATGCCTTCGCTACGCAGAGCGTGCGCTTCGAGCGTGCCTACGCTCCCGCGCCGTGGACGTTGCCGAGCACCGCCACCATCCTCACGGGGATGGCGCCATCGGCCCATGGGGCCGTGCGGGTCGGACAGAAGCTGTCGCCGGCCGCCCTTACCCTGCCCGAGCGGCTGCAGGAGGAGGGCTACGCCACCGTGGCCCTCTCGGCGAACCCGTTTGTGTCGCGCACCTGGGGACTGGCACAAGGCTTCGACCACTTTGAGCAGCCGCTGCGCACACCGGCCGACCGCAATGCAGCAGAGGCGCTCGTGCGCCGAGGGCTGGAGCTGATCGACACCGACTGTGCCCGTCCGTGCTTTCTGTACCTGCACTTCATCGACCCGCACGACCCCTACACCCCCCATGCCGAGCACGCGTTCGACCCCGGCCCCACCGGTCGACTGAAGGGCGGCGAGGAGATTGGGGTGCTGCGCACGCTCGATCCGGATCTGCAGGCCGACGAGCTGGACTTCATCGTGGCCAGCTACGACGAAGAGATCGCAGCGACCGACGCAGCGGTGGGGCGGCTGCTCTCTGGCCTGTACGACCGCGGACGCCGCTCTGATGCCGTGCTTGCCCTGACCGCCGACCACGGTGAGGAGTTCATGGGGCGTGGCTGGCTGGGCCACACGCGCACCCTCTATGAAGAGCTCTTGCGGGTGCCGCTGATGGTGTCGGCGCCCGGCCTCGCGGCCGAGGTGCGCGCCGAGCCAGTGGCACTGCAGCAGCTGGCGCCCACGTTGGCCGCGCTCGCGGGGCTGCCCACGGGCGACGAGCCCCGCCTGCCGCTCGGCGTGGCCAAGGTGACCGATGCGGTGGTGTTCTCCGAGGTGGACTTCGTGCCGATCAACGAGAGCGAGCGGCTGAAGACCGCCAAGAAGCAGGCCGTGGTGCAGGGCTCCTGGAAGCTGATCCGAGACGGCCTGGGGGGCGGTCCCGAGCTCTACAACCTGGCAGCCGATCCCGGTGAGCAGCTCAACCTGGCACGGGTGGAGCCAGAGCGGCTGGCGACCCTCGGGGCGGTCCTGGACCAGGCGGCACAGGCCGGTGGTGCGGAGCCCCTGCCGCGCGTCGAGACGCAGATGAGCGACGCAGAACAAGAGCAGCTTCGGCACCTGGGCTACATCGAGTGATGCGCCCTGGCGGGGGGCGTGACCAGCTGGGACCCGCGCTCTACAGGCTGGGCTCGGGATAGAGCGCGGTCACCGTGCCGTTGGGATGCACCTGCTCGCGTGCCGCGTCGAAGGCGTGCACGAGCACATCGTAGGGCAC
Organism: uncultured Pseudomonadota bacterium; assembly: GCA_913044235.1. GTDB lineage: Bacteria > Myxococcota_A > UBA796 > UBA796 > UBA2385 > CAJWOS01. Next base: position 5,341 of record CAJWOS010000251.1, on the reverse strand, counting down.
CGAAGACGCCGGACGGACCCGCACACTGCCGAGGCTTCGGGTGCTGGCTGCAGAAGGGAGCCGTGTCACAGGCCAAAGGCCCGCTGCACCGACGTGTCGTCGAGGGCGACGACGCCAGCCGCGGTGAGCTGGAAGCGCTGGAAGTACTGGGCGGTCTGCACGAGCTCGATGTCTCGCGCGGCGAGCACCGACTGGAAGAAGTCGGGCTCGGCGTATTGGCTTGGCTCGAGCCCGGCGCGCACATCGGGGGTGAGGCCGTCCCAGTGGGCAGGAATCACCTGTCGAGGCTGAAGTGCGTCGAGATACTGCGTGAGGCTCTCCGAAGAGTCAGCGAATTGGGCTGCGCCGAGCCACACCATGGCCGAGCGGTCGGTGAAGGCCCGCGCGAGGTTTTGCGCATAGTCTTGGCCAGATCCGTCATCGACGTCGAGGGAGTCAAGGGTGTTCTGGTAGAAGAGCGATGCGCCGCCGGGTAGCTCCAGGAGCCCCGCGAGCACCCCCCCATGGGGCGCGGCCGAGGCGGCCTGTCCACCCGCATCGGCTTCGGTCTCCCACTCGGCATGGCGTCCGAACTGCTCCGCGTCGGCGTGCGGGGTGCGCACCAGGGTGAGGGTGGCGCTGCCCATCGCCACGGTGTCTCCGTCCATCACCTCGGTGCAGCGGTCGGCGGGCAAGCCTTGCGACTCTGCGAGTACACATGTGGTGACGGTGCCGTACACCTGTGCACCGGTGCGCAGCGCTGCGGCGCCCGCGTCTACGCCGTGGTCGAAGTGGCTGTGACCCACGAAGATGCCGTCGATGCGAGACCGGCCGGTGGCCTGGAGGATGTCATCGAGCAGATCCATCCCCGCGTCTGTGCTGCCTTCCACGCCGTAGATGGGGCGGCTGAAGAAGGCGTCCCAAAGCCACGCTTCGTCGTCGATCTCCACAAGCCATGTGGTCACGCCGAGCCACGTGAGGCGGGCCTCTCCGCTGGGGATGCGCTCCATGGATGGCTTGGCCGAGGGAGGCTCGCCGGCGCAGCCGATTGCGAGCAGGCTCAGCAGCAGGGAGCGTGGCGTGCGCATGGGCGTCCTTCGGGGCGACGGGATCGGGAGCATCGCCGGAGTACAGCATGCGTGGTGTGCACGCCGGATGATGAGGCCGGCTATCCGGGTGGGGGCCGCTCGACCGGTGGGCGGATTGGTCCACGAAGTCGAGGCACCCGCTTCAGGTGGTGGTTAGACCGCTCCGGAAGCACACCTCTTGGTGGTGTGGGTCGGCACTCCAAGAGCGCCGGCAGCGAGGAGAGAGCGGATGAGACGGAACCTGATCATGGGCATCGCCAGTGTCTTGGTGGGATGCACGCCTGGAAAGCCCATCGACCAGACCTGGGCGCAAGACAGCGGAGCGGTGGGCGCCGCAGAAGCGCCGTGGCCCTCCTGGGTGCTCGAGCCGTGGGTCTGGGAAGACGAGTCCACGCAGGAGAGCGCGCTCGCGCTCGTGGATGGCTACATCGAGCACGACATTCCCGTGTCGGCCATCATCATCGATAGCCCCTGGGCCACCGGCTACAGCACCTACGAGTGGGATCCCGCCCTCTTTCCCGACCCCCAAGCCATGATCGACGAGCTGCATGCCAAGGGCGTGCGGGTGTTTGTGTGGACCGTCCCTGGGATCAATGTCGACGAGACGGAGCTCTACGCCTATGCCGCGGAGCGTGGGTACTTCATGACCGGTGGCCCCGACGAGACCGAGCCCGAGGTGGTGGAGTGGTGGAAGGGCGATGGCAGCCTCATCGACTACTTCAACCCCGAAGCGGTCGACTGGTGGCACTCGCTTATTGATCAGACCCTCGCGTTTGGCATCGACGGCTGGAAGCTCGACGGGCTCGACTTTTCGGCCTTGCTCGCGCGGCACTCGCCCTACCTCGGCCGCAACGTGGACCGGCTCGAGTACAGCCACGCCTACTACCGGGACTTTCACGAATACACGCGCCAGCAGCTCGGAGACGACCGGGTCAACACCGTGCGGCCGGTCGACAACTACGGCGCCGACGTGGGCGGCGAGCTGGTGCAGTTCGCTCCCAAAGACATCACCTGGGCAGGCTGGGTGGGCGACCAGGACCCCGACTTCAGTGGTCTGCAGGCCGCACTGCTCAACATGTGGTGGTCGGACCACGACGGCTACACCGTGTTCGGCTCCGATATCGGTGGCTATCGAGAAGACGGCTCGGCTCTGGGGCGCGAGAAGCTGCCCTTCATTCGCTGGGCGCAGCTGGGTGCGCTGAGTGCGGTGATGGAAAACGGGGGTGCGGGTGAGCACCGGCCGTGGATGTTCGACGACGAGACCACCACCATCTACCGGCGGTTTGCGAAGCTCCACTCCGACCTGGTGCCCTACCTGATGGAAGAAGGCGGCCTGGCCTTTTCCGAAGAAAACGGCCTGATGGACTTCACCGACAAGGACACCTTCTCCTACCGGCTCGGCCGCGACCTGTTTGTGGTGCCTGTGCTCGACGAGACCAGCATGGTGCAGGCCACCTTCCCCGAGGGGCGCTGGATCTACGCCTTCGACCCCACCCAAGTCTTTGAAGGAGGCACCGTGACCACCTTCACGGTGGCACTGGAAGAATACCCGCTGTTCTTCCGCGAGGGCGCTTCAGTGGGCGACACGGTGTTGGCGCGTCTCGCCGACTGAAGCGGCGTGGACGGGGCACGCAGTCGAAGAGCGGGCGCCTGCTTGGCGGTGGCTGCCCGCATTGGAGACATGCTCAGCGGCGCAGCTCGAGGCCGCCTTCGAGATCAACGGTCTCCCCGGCCGAGGGGCCTCCGGCGAGCTCGAAGCGAGCATAGAGGCCACAGCCGATGGCGTCGTCGGTCTCAGTATCTCCCTCAAGCGATGCCTCGAAGTACTCGAGCTCGGCATCGAACACCATCGTGCCAGACACTTCGCCCGAAGCAGCGATGGTGCCCGACAAGGTGATCTGGGCGTCTCGATCCGGCAGCAGGGGGCAGCTGGACCGCCCACTCAGGCTGCCGCCCTCGTCGATTTCCACATCGATGTCGCCTTCACACCCAAACAACGTGCCGTCGGGAGCACCGGGAATCCCCCCGAAGAGGTTGAACTCGCCCGACCAGGTGCCGGCGAACGGCTCTGTACCGGTCTCCCCTTCGCCCTCGCCCTCGCCTTCGCCTTCGCCTTCTCCCTCACCCTCGCCCTCGCCCTCGCCCTCGCCCTCGCCCTCGCCCTCGCCTTCACCCTCGCCTTCACCGGTTGAGGTGTCATCGACGGATCCTTCATTGGTGTTGACCTTGCCGGAGGTACAGGCGGCAAGGGTAAGAAGCAGAGCAAGGAAGCACGTGTTCGAAAGCATCTGGAGTCCAGGGAACGGGGCTTGGTTTGGATGTCGGCTGTGAGGTCAGAAGTGGTCTGGTCGCGCTTTGGGATGGACGGCTCCGGGTCTCTACTCGGGCCAAGCGCGGCTGCGGAGGGCAGACTGACACATCCGGGGACCGCTCGACAACCGCTGCAGGGGAACCCAAAGGTCATGCTCGCGCTGGCCGGGTCGAGTGGTGCACTCATCCACGCGGTGCTTCATTCTCCGCAGAGTGGCCGGATGGCGTTGAGCTCGTCGAGCACGGAGACCACGGGCTGCTCGAAGGCATCGTTGAATGCGAAGTACACGACGCCATTGGGCGCGAGAATGGCCGTGACGCCGCTCACCCCAAACATCACAGGCACATGGCCCTCACATCCCCACCGGTCGAGGGGGTATCCCCACATTCCATTGCTGTACGACCAGTCGTAGTAGTCCATCGGCGCGCCGGTGTTGCTGGGGTCGCCAAACATCGTCTCGGTGAGTCGGTCGGGATCCATCGTGGGCACACCATCTACAGTGGCGCCGTCGAGGAGAAAGCGCCCGAGGCGGGCGAGGCCTTGGGGCGTGACCACCATGCCGTAGCCCCCAAAAGCCGTGCCGTTGTTCTGCCCACCACGCTCCCAGGTGCGCAGGGTGGTGAACGAGTCGGGGGAGACACCAGCCGGTCGATAGATGCGCTCCACTGCGAGGTCGAAGGAGTCGGTGATTCCCGCCCCTTCCTGCACCAGCAGCGCATCCAGTGCAGCCGCGGCGACCTGGTAGTTTGGGGTGAGGTACACGGTGCGCAGTCCGGGCGGCTCTTGGTATGGAAAGAGCAGGCTCGCTTCGAGGCGTCCGGCGAGGCTGTAGTCGAAGAAAAAGTTGCCCAGGTAGTCGTCGGACTGGTCGGCGTAGCGGTAGTGGCCGGTGGTCATGTCGATGAGGTTCTCCACCGTGACGCCTGCCCAGTCTCCAGGGGCTGCGGCGGTGGCGTCGGGCAGCAGCGCGGCCACGTCGGCTGCGTAGGGGTCCGTCGAGAGCTCATGGGCCATTACGGCGGTCACGAGACCCACATGGAGGGTCTTTGCGAGCGAGTACGTGGGGAGCAGCATCTGCGCGCAGTCGGCCGACGTGCCGTAGCGGGTGGGACACTCCGCGAGGTAGAGCACATCGTCTACCAGCAGCGCGCGGGCAGTCTGGTCGCCAGGCGTCAGGCCGCTGCCGAGGCGGTCGAGGTCCACATCGGGGTGGGCATCTGGCAGAGCCGTGAGCGGTCGCACTTCGTAGTGGGTGTCGAGCTCGGCGAGAAAGTCGGCTTGCAGGTCTTCGATGTCGTCGACGGCACCGGGGGTGTACTCCGCAGCCGACTGACCTGAGAGGTCGAAGATGTGCCAAGGACAGGTCTCCTGCGTGACTTGGTACCGCACTTCCGAAACGGAGTCCTCATCGTAGAGGAAGGTGAGCACACCGTTCTGCATGCAGTTTTCCACCTTGAAGGCCAAGGCGAAGGGCACGGCCGCGCGACTCATCCCCTGGTCGTGCTCGGTGGACCAGGTGCGACCCGGGCCCACGAAGAGGTCCCAGAAGGGGTCGTCGGTGATGATGCGTCCGCGATGCTCGGGCACCAGGCGATCGCCGCACGCCACGAGTCCGAGGTCGAGCTCGGGCAGGGTCGAGGAGCGCTGGCCCATCGCGATCCAGGTATCTGCGAACAGAGTGACCATTCGACCGTCGGACTCTTCGAGGAGCTCGAGACGGCCGATGAAGGCATGGAGGGGTGGGCCGGCACCGTCAGGCGGTGCGAAGGCGGCCTCGGAGATGGGCTGGGAGGGAGACGCAGAACCCAGCAGCGTGTCGGCATCAAGGATCGGCTCGGGTGTCGACGTCTCGTTGTCGGCGAGGGGGAGCGCGCAGGGATCGGTGTCTGTGTCTGTGTCTGTGTCTGTGTCTGTGTCTGTGTCTGTGTCTGTGTCTGTGTCTGTGTCTGTGTCTGTGTCTGTG
>CAJWOS010000250.1 GCA_913044235.1 uncultured Pseudomonadota bacterium | reverse complement strand
GTCGAGCACCTTCTGCACGCGCTGCTTGAGCTTCTCCTCCGACGGCTTGCTCTGGCAGTCCGCGGGCGTGAGGCCGCCGCGCTACACCGTCTCCATGTAGCGCTTCAGCTCCCAGTCGGTGACCGTGCGGCGGAACTGCCGGACCTCCCAGCGGCGGGTGGCCGTGAAGTGGTCGACGAACGCGTCGCCCAGGACGTCGTCCGAGCGGCACGCCGCCCACAACGCGATTTGTGTGATTGCGAGTACGACAGGTCCAACAACCGGCCGGAAGGCGAGCTCGCGGCCGAGCGACTCGAGGGCCTCCCGCGGCGACTTGTCCCCGGCTTCCGCCTCGGTGTCGGCTTCGCGCACGACCTCCTGGAGCCTCGCGGCGGCGTCTCTAGCGGCTTGCGCTTCCGTGTCGGAGGCCTCGTCGGCGATGAGCACCTCGAGATCCTGTCGCAGATCGCGATCCTGTTCTCCGACGAGGATGACGTCGCAAGACTAAAGGCTGCCGCGACAAGCGACGACCTGTTCGCCATCGTCTCCGCCGCCGCTGCTGTCGTCGCCCCCGCCAGAGCCATCACCCGAGCCGCCGCTGGTATCTCCGCCGGAGCCGCTGCCGGAGCCGCTGCCGTCGTCACTGCCCGTGTCGTCGGTGGTGCCACTGCCGCCTTCGTCTGCCGGTGGGAGATCATCCACAGCCGTCCCAGTGTCGGTCTCTTCGCCTGTGTTCTTCGTGGGCTCGCGCTCGGTGCTGTCGCAGCCCCAGAGGGCGAGGATCACAGCAAGGGTGGAAGGCAACGACAAGGCACGATGCGAGGGCGACGGCATGGTCTCTCCGGTCAAGCGGCGAGAGGGTAGTCCAATCATGGTGGATATACAAGTATGGATTCATCCGAGAATATAGTTCATCGCATGGTTTTCGAAGTTCGGAGGTGGTCTTGCTACTGGAGAGAACACCCATCGGAGGTGGTGCTTCGCCCAGCGTCCGGCTACCCCGAACGGACGCGCACCTTGGAGAAGACTGCTGTGGTCGACTTTTGGATCATCGCTGGAATCCTGCTTGTCGTCGTCGCTGGTGTGATGGCCATCGTGGCAGCCCGGCGAAGCGGTACGCCCGAAGCGTCTGCGGTTGTGGAAATCGACGAGGTGACCCTGCTCAAAGAGCGGGTCCAGCTGCACCGGGCGCTGGAAGAAGATCTCGTTGCTGCAGGGCAGGCACTTGGGCGGGTTCGGCGGTTCATGATCGACCCGGACGAAGCTGGTCCATTGGTGGATGAGCTGCGAGAACGACTCACCGACCTTTGGCTGCGACGCTTTGACTACGAGGGACGCCTGCGGATGGCTGCGCTCCGTCGACGCGTGCCGATGCCCCCTGCGATGGAGCAGTTTGGGCTTCCGCTCGACTCCGCCGCTGCAGATCACCTCGTGGGGCTCCTCGATGAGCTGGCGCGCGACTTTCGCGAGCTTGCCGTGCGGGCGGAAGACAGCGCCCGCATGTTGCGCCGCCTGCCTCCGGAAGAGGACCCGCATGCGCGCTGGGTGGGGGATGCAGTCGAAGTGGCCCAGGAGTGGCGCCTGGCCCAGACCGAAGAAATTCAGCGGTTCGCCGGCAAAGTCCACCTTCAAGCCGACCAGCTCGACGAGTTTGCGATCCAGATCCACGAGGCCATGCAGAGTGCGCTCGCGGAGAATGCGGCCGGACTGCCGCCCACGTTGGTCGAAGTCGAGCTGCCCGGAATGCTGGAGCGGTTGCGTTGGCTGTCGCGCGTGGGACTCGCAGAAGCACGCGAGCGGGAGATCGTGCCCGAGTCGGAGCAAGAAAGCGACGCAGAGCGGGCGGTGCGAGACGCCCGAGCAACCGCCGTGGATGTGCGGGAGCTCGCTCGGCGCGCAGGGGCCACTCGGTCCACGCGAGCGCCGAGCCCGCTGCCCGGCGACACCGAGACCCCGGCCGCGTCGGGCTGAAGGAGCGACTGGCCTGCCCTCGGGTTCGGCGCGAAGGGTTCGAACGAACAGGCCTCAAAACCGGTAGAAGCACGCTGGTGGTTCTGAGGGTTCGATGCGTGCAACCTTGCCTTTGGTCGTGTTTTGGACGGGCTTGGGAGGCGTTCGTGACGCTGGATGGTGCCACTACCATCACGCGATCCTGGAGCTTCTACGCCTCCACCCTCACTTCGGGCGATGGTGACGTGGTGCAGATGATTCCAGAAGCGTTCGCGGAGGCACTTGACCAAGGCGAGCTGGTTTGGGGCGGCTTCTGCATGCATCCGGTGCGCTCCCCAGTGTCGCTCGAGGTCGACCGTCCCTGGCCCCACCGCGGATGCGGTTCTGGTTCCCGGTGATGCCGCAGCGGCAGGGCAGCGGCGATGCGGAGCCTTTATGGACGGGGCATGTCGGCCTTTCGCTCCGCATGCATCTCCCAGGTGGTGGTCCAGCGGATGGAGCGATTGGGCGATGACGGGTCGCGACGCTTGCGCACCGTGCGCCCGGTGGCGTCGAAGCGGTTCGGGATCATGTGGGCGCGGTCCAGGCCGACGCGTCCTTCCGCCAGGGTGTCTGGGCCTTCGCTGGACTGAAACGTGACGGAGGCTTGGGTATCGTTGAGGGTGGTGAGCACCCACTCTGTGACGCGCTCGTCGCCTGATGTGGTGTTCTCTGTGGTGGTCCAGCGGGCACCGATGCCGACCGCCTCGCCGGGGAGGATGGGGCAGGACTCCGCCGCCGAGCGCAACAGTCCGGGAAGGTGGGGACGGGCGGCGTCTGCACCGCTGGAGTCAATCCCGGCCTGCATCACCTCGCAGCGCTCCGTCGACCGCCAGCGCCCCGTGCGGCTCACGAGCTCCTGCTCGAGGTTCTTGCTGGGGGGGGGGCCACCGGCAACGCGCTCGGACGCCTCGACCACAATGAAATCGAGGGTTGCTGTGGGGGTGCCGGCGCTCGGCACGATTCGCAGCAGGCGCTTCTGACGGACCTTCGATGGCACCGTTGTGGTTACGCCCCGCTTCGCGGTGGTCTCGAATACCGTCTCCCACTGCACCATCACTGGCTCGCCGGGGGTCGCGACCGGTGCGCGCAGCACGCTCCGGGGCTCTGTGCCGGGGTCGACGAGGGTGAGGGTGGCACGGTTCCAGTCTTCGAGGATCAAAGAGGCCGGGACCTCCGGCGTGTATGGCTTCGCCGAAGTCTCGGTGGACTTCGGTGCGGGCTCGCAGGCGGTCCAGAAGGGAATGGTGGCCGCGAACAAGTGACGGCGGGGCATGGCAACTCCAGTCCATTCGGGGTGTAGCCCGCTCCATGGCCCGTGGAGTGGAGTCGGTATGGGAGCGACGTGCCGTGCCGAGCTCCGCTGGAGAGCATCGAAGGCTGGATCAAGGGCGCCAGTCGGCCTCAATGCGAAGGGCGTCGGCGCGAACGATGGTGTCTCTCGGCACGTTGAGCGTGACGCTCAACAGTGCAGGGGCGTCGAGGCGCCCCGATGCGAGCGTTTGCCATGCGGCATCCGCAGCGGTGAAGTCGGCCGGGGGAATGGTCTGGTCGATGATGGCTGTGGCCGCTTCCGCACCGACTTGCCAGGAGACGGAGACCTCGGAGGGGAAGTCTTCTCCAGGAACCCAGGTGAGGGCAGCCGACCAGTCGCCGGCTGGAAGAGCAATGGTCCACCGGGCCTCGCCAGAGGTTCCTCGCGCAGCATCTCCTCCGAAGCCCGAAGAGGAATCGATGGCCCAGGAGCCTGAGGTCTCGAAGCTGCCGTAGGCCGGGAGGGTATCGTCGAAGTAGCGGGCCGCGTCGCCGGTGAGGGCGGGACCGACCGCGGCCGCCAGAGCGTGGGGTGAGACTTCGTGTCCGCGGATGCTCTCATCGAGGAACACGCCAAATGAGCCACCGCTCAGCTCGGCCAAGGCCTGGCTCACGGTGGGTTCCCACTCCTGGTAGCCGGTGCCCGCGAAGCAGCAGGTATCGTACCGATGCAGCACCACTTGCTGGCGTCGACCCGCTTCCAGACTGCCCAGAACGTGGAGATCGAGGTAGCCAGCCACCTCGTAGATGGCTCGGTCGTTCTGCTCGAGATCTCCCCAGTCTGTGCCCTCTCGTTGGTACAGGGGCTCTGCGCCTGCAATCGGAATGGAAAGCTCGATCCGGGGGTCGACCGCCGCATACAGCAAGGCGGTCCAGCCACCGCCAGAGATGCCCACCATCGCAATCGAGTCGACGGTGTGGCGGGCCTCGACCCAGTCCAAGGCGGCAGAGACCGGAAGCAGGAAGACCTGGATGCCGTGGCCCGGTAGGTCGTCCGGAAACCGAGCGATCAGGTCGTCGTGTGTGGGAACAGGGCCCGTGGACTCCCCGTAGAGAGGCATCGTGAGGCCGATGACAATGGCACCGTTGCGCAGCGCGACCTCCGCAACGGAAGACAGGCGGCCTTCCTTGAGGGTGTGCCAGTGCCCTTGGTGCACCACCACCACCTGGCCCGACGGGGACTCGGGTGTGATCACCCACACGGGCGTGACGGTGCCGCCGGGCAGGTCGACTTCGAGTCGCTCCACCGACACCGGCCCTACATCGGAGGCCTCGAAGGGGTCGGCCACTTCGGATGTGGTGCGCGCCACATCGGTCGTGGGGATGCCCTCCTGGCCGAAGATGCGATGCTGCAGGTCGGCGCGCAGTCGGAAGGCTCGCTCGAGGCTGGAGATGTGCAGGGAGCGGTCGTCGACCGCACCATCGGGCAGGCTCTGGGGGTTGATGCAGGTCCCATCTGGTGCGCACACGAGCTGGTCGACGGTGCAGTCGGTGCACGACGCATCGGGCCGTGCACAGGCGTTGTCGGTGATCGGGTCGACGCAGATCGCGTCGCCATCACAGCATCCAGTGCAAGGGGTCGTGTCGCAAGTCGGGGCTGCGCTGTCGTCAGGCGGGGACGAATCACCGCTCGGGCCGGTGTCAGAGGTGGACGGCTCCGTGGTGACCGTGGAGGGCGCAAAGGATGGGGCGGCCGGAAGGCTCGGCGCCTCGGTGCCGCAGGCCGTCCACCACACTGCAGCGCAGAGCCAGAGTCTGAGGCTTCGACCGCGCATCGTCGCTCCACGTCGGGACACGATACCAATGTAGCGGGTGTTCGATGGGAATGGCGGTGGGAGAGCCGGCCGGCTGCGGTCGCTGTGGCAACGATGCGATAAACGCCTTCCAAAATGCGTCTTTCAAGTGGACGTTTGGAGCAGCACGATGATCATGAATCGCGAGAAGCGCTGGTGGCGGTTGGCGCTCACCGTGGATGGCACCACGCTCACCCGCACCTGGCGGCGGGTGCTGGCCACTACCGTGCTGGCGTTTGTCACCACGATCATGTGGGAAGTGTTCGACATTCACACGCTCACCCTTACGGTCACGCCGTTTTCACTGATTGGTGTGGCGATCTCGATCTTCCTTGGGTTCCGCAACAACGCGTCGTACGACCGGTACTGGGAGGCCCGCAAGCTCTGGGGTCGCATGGTCAATGTGAGCCGCACTTGGGCCCGGCAGGTCTCCACCTTGATTCAGGCCCCCGAGGGTTCCGATGAAGCCGTTTTGGCTGAAGTTGCGCAGATCCGGGAGACTCTGATTCTCCGGCAGGTGGCCTATGTGCATGGCTTCCGGTTGCACCTGCGTGGTGAGGACACCTGGGAACAGCTCGGTGCTTGGCTCGACGACGAAGAGCTGGAGCGGCTCCAGTCGGAGTCCAATCGTCCCGCAGCCATCAGCCACAAGTCCGGTGAGATTGTGTCGGCGGCCTGGCGCAAGGGCTACGTCCACCCGATGCATGTGCCCATCCTCGAGGGCAGCCTCACCGAGATCACGGGGATTCAGGGCGGCTGTGAGCGCATTCTGGCCACGCCTGTACCGTTTATCTACAACGTGCTGATGCACCGCATCGTGGGCCTCTACTGCGTGTTCTTGCCGTTCGGGCTGGTCTCATCGATCCACTGGGTCACGCCGATGGCCGTGGCGTTCATCGCCTACGCATTCTACGGGCTCGACAGCATTGGCGACGAGATCGAGGAGCCCTTCGGGCGGGATCCCAACGACCTGCCGCTCACGTTCCTGTCGCGCATGATCGAAGTGAACCTTCGACAGCGCACCGGGGACACCGAGCTGCCCGGCATGCATCGGCCCATCGCGGGTGTGCTCGACTGACGCCTTCGCCGAGGATGCGCTTCAGACCTCGCCATGTTGGTCGCGCCATGCGAGGGCTGCCACGGCAAAAAGAAGGGGCAGCCAAACGGAAAGCTGTCCGAGGTTGACCTGGTCGAACATCGGCAGCGGCTTGAGCAAAAGGCCGACCGCGCCGAGTCCTGCGAGTCCATAGGCAATCAGGCGACCGGAGCGGCCGATGGGCTTGCCGCGGATGAGCTGCACGATGGGGCCCAGCAGCAGCCAGGTGAGTGGGTTTCCGGTGAACCAGTTTTCGGAAGGTCCGACGCCTTCGAGCTCGCTCATGGACCACAGGCCCATAGTTGCGGTTCCGAGGAAAGCCAACAGCAGGATGGGCGCGAGCAGGATGCCTCCCGAGACCACGCCGGCCGTGCGTTGTTGACCGCGCCGCACCCCCAGACCGAACGCTGCTCCACCCAGTCCCAGGCTCGCGAGAAACAGCGGCCAGTATGGCAGTGGTTCGTCGGGGGACCACGAGTAGCCGCCATCGCGCAGGATGCAGGTCTCGGCCACGAGCTTTCGAGGTTGACCGTCGGGCCATCCGTGTGTGTACTCGATCTTGTCGAGACTGTGCATGACCCGCTGGGGCACCATCGCCGCCTGCCACTCGGTGAGGGGCTGGTCGAGGTAGCTGCTCACCATGAAATCCCAGGCGAACCAGACGATCGGCCAGCGAGCCAGGTTGCGCCCGCCGTCAAAGCGACCGGTCCACGACACGACCTCGGTGAGCTGCTCCTGCAGCTGCCCACCAATCGACTCGTCGATCACGTCGCGCACCTTGGTGGCGCAGTTGTTGTTTGCGTAGTGGTAGACGTAGTCGCGGTTTTTCGGTCGGGAGGCGCGCTTGAGCCGCTTCGCGATCTTCTTGCCAGCGCCGGGCGGTAGCTCCAGGCGCTGTGCGAACAGGGAGCGGTCGGTACGCACCGTGCGCTTCCACTGCACTTCGTACACTTCGGCCGCCAGCCAGAATTCCATCCGACCCGACAGGAAGGCAGGCAGGAGATCGTCGCGCCGGCCGTCGAAGGCGCCCCAGTTGTAGACCATGTCTTCTTTGAGCGAGCCGCCCGAAACCCAGATGGCCGTGTGCCCCTGGCTGTTGAAGATCTTCCCACCTTGGGTAGTGGTGAGAACGTGGATTCGCACATCCTCGCCGTAGCGGGCGGGGGTACAAGAGGCGCTCGCGGGCGCGGAGAGCCAGAGAGCGGTCAGGAGAAGAACGGAAGACATGGCGGCGGTGTATCTCGTAGGTCCGCGACCCGCTTCGTGGGGAAGTGCCTTCGCAACCAAACCCACGTCGTGGCATCGGTGACCGTAAGTGCTACGGGGTCGGCCAGACTTGCCGCGCTGGCGGCCTGGCGATTCCACCCATGGGCAAGGAGCCCACATGTCCGACACGACCAACACCCCCATTGAGCTCACCAAAGACAACTTCGACGCGGTGCTGTCTGGCGACAAGCCACTCTTCATCGACTTCTGGGCGGCTTGGTGCGGTCCGTGTCGGGCCTTCGCTCCGGTGTTTGAAGAGGCTGCAGCGCGGCATCCCGATGTGGTGTTTGCCAAGGTGGACACCGAGGCAGAGCGCGAGCTGGCGGGCTACTTTCAGATTCGCAGCATCCCCACCATCATCGCGATCCGTGAGCGGGTGGGGGTCTTCCAACAGGCCGGAGCGCTTCCGCCCGCCGTCTTCGACGACATCATCCAAAAGGTGGTCGAGCTCGACATGGATGAGCTGCGCACGAAGATTGCGGAAGCGGAAGCGAGCGATGGTGACGAGGCCGAAGCGGAAGCCTGAGTCTGGTACCGCGCTACCCCACCCGCCACACGTGAAGGCCGTGCTGAAGCGGTGCTCGTCGGTGGGTGTCACGGCGGATTTCCGTGGGTGTGCGCACATGTGACCACACTCGGACCTCAGCGAGACTGCCCTTGAGTGCGCGCCCAGGGATGAACACCTGAGCGCCACGCGTGGTTTCCTGGCCCAGGATCAGGCGCCCGCCGCGTGGAATGCTGGCCTCCGGGGCGACCTCACCAGAGAAAGCCAGCGCTCCATCGAGGTACACGGTGAGGCGTCCGCCGGTGGCATCCCAGCTCACACCCACATGCTGCCACACATCGGCGGTGAGCCTGGGCTCGAGCTCCTCGGGCAGCGTGTGTCCGTCTATCGCTACGCCGAGAGAGGGCCGGGGTCCGCAGGCGGTCACAATCACCCGACTGCTGCCAGCGACCGCGTAGCTGAGCACCGTCCGTGCGAGCCGAGTGGTGTGGGGCCGCAACCATGCTTCGATGGTGAAGCCATCTCGCGACAGGCCAGTGAACGATGGCTCGACGATGAGCGAGTCGGTGGTGCCATCAAAGTCCATCGACAAGAAGTCGAGCACCTGCGGGGTGAGGAGGCGGTCGTCGGCCGGGGGCAGTCGGCCGCGGAGCAGGCCGCTCAGCAGAGTCTCGTCCTGCTCGTAGTCATAGTCGAATTCTTCAGCCGCACTGCCGGGCATCGGAACGATGATTTCGCCGTCGTCTGGCGCGGCGACGTCATCATCGGTGGGGGTGAGGGGGGCTGCGCTTGCGGGGACGGGGCGTGAGGAGCCCGCGTGCTTCCAGCGCTCCAAGCGAGTGTTTTGGGTCTCCAGATCCGCGATGCGGGATGCTTGCCGACGGAGCCGACGCTCAAGCTTTTCGATGGTCTCGACTTGTGCTGTGCGGGTAGCGCTGTTTTGTTGCATCCGGGCACGAAGCGAGGCGAGCTCGAGGTCTTGGGCCTCAAGCCGGGTCTTGGCGGCCTGGAGCTGGGCTTGTGTGGTGGCCAGACGCGCTGCGGTTTCGGGGGCGTGGGAGGCAAGGCTCGCCGGCGGGGCCACTGGGGAACCGATGGCCAGAACGCGGTCACCCGAGAGCACGGGGCGCTCGGGTGCGGGCAGCGGTTCCGGTGCCATGGGCGTGGGGTCGACAAGCTCCATGTCGTCTGGATCGATGTCCACTCGCGGGCGACGCCTTTGTCGAAGCGTCTTGCGTGGAAAGGATGCAACGACGATACCAATGACCAGAATGGGCAAGATGACGAAATACAGCAGGCTCAGCCACGACTGTTCGTTCACGAGCAGACCGGTCATTCGAGCTTGTCCGGGCAGAGGTGTAGGTCGAGACTACCACCTGCGGTTCATGGTCTTCGAGTCATCCGTCTGAGGGCATGCAAAGGGGCACTCTGGGGCATCCCGGACCACCGCTCCGACGGAAGCCGAGGACCAGGCGTCGGCCCGCTGTCGTCGATCCCGCTATGCTTCGAAGGCGCACACTCTTGTGCTGGAATCGGAAGGTGGCCTGGTGGTCTATGGATTGCTGCTCGCCTTCGGGGCGGTCTTTCTGACCCTGCTTGTGGTGGACACCATGCGCTTGGGTGCTCCGCCGATGCCGAGCAGCGCGCGAGAGCGGTTGGCTGTGGTGGCACTCGTAGAACGGCGCGCCATCGAGCTGGCTCGGCCCGTGAGGGTGCTGGAAGCAGGTGCGGGCTGGGGTGGCCTCGCGCTGGCCATCGCCCGTGCACACCCAGACTTCCAGGTTGTTGCGGTGGAAGGAGCGGTGTTCCCGCTGGTGGTGTGTGCCGTACGGGTCCTGCTCCACCACCTGCTGGGCGGGGCCGGACTCACAGTCCTCCCCGGTGATGCGCTGCGGGCTGACTATGCCGACGTCGATGTTGTCGTGGCCTTTCTCGGGCCGGAGACCACCGCGGAACTCGCGGCTCGTCTCGCGCAGCTTTCGCACCCGCCACAGGTGATCTCAGTCGGCTTTGCCGTGCGTGGCTGGCGACAGCGTGCCCGCATCCAGTTGAGAGACCGCTGGCGCTCCGAGGCGGGACTGTGGGTGTTTGAGCCAGGGCCCTAGCGAGGGCGTGTGCTGCTGCCAGGCCGGGGCGGCGGGGCCCCCTTGGCCTTGGCGCCCTTGGGCGCGGTGTTGGTGGGCTGGGAGCCCTTGGGACGGCGGACTGGACGGTTCGACGGCATGGAGCCGCCCACCTGACG
>CAJWOS010000249.1 GCA_913044235.1 uncultured Pseudomonadota bacterium | reverse complement strand
GGCAGCAGCAGCAATGGTGGCAGCAGCAGCAGCTATGGCGGCAGCGCCGCGCAGGTGGTCGATCAGATACTGGCCCACATGGCCAAGACCCTGGACAGCCACGCGCACACCATCGAGGCTGTCTTTGCCAAGACGGTGCTTGACCGATGCCTTGATACCTTCAAACACGCCAAGCGCGGTGTGCGGGGACGGTGCGGCGGTCTCCTGAATCACGCGCACCACCCAGGTCGGCCCATCGCGTACCACTTCGACGTGGTAATCAACCCAGCGCAAGTCGGCCGCCGAGCGCGCGGCGTTCTCGAAAATCGCCGCGCGCGCTCGCGAGCCTGCACGCGAGCCTGCTGCGGCTCACGGCGGTCGAGGAGGGATTGATCTCGGCGGCGAGCCCCCCAGCAGCCTGCACCACCTGTACCGGTGCAGAGATGTAGGGAAACAGGCTTGACGTTCCCACACTCACCACCGCACTGAAGCCTCGCGCAAGCTCCGCCTCGTAGGTTTGCACGGCATCAGCGGGCAGGGCCTCGCCAAACAGCACGACCGGTGGACGCGCAATGCTCGCACAGACCGGGCAGCGGGGCACCGGGGGTAGCGTGTCGAGTGGGGGCGCTTTCGCAGACCACCCGCAGGTGGTGCAGGCAAGCCGCTCAAGGTTGCCGTGCATCTGGATCACATTCTGAGAGCCGGCCTTGTGATGAAAGCCATCTACATTCTGGGTGAGCACGACCACTCGGTCGAGAGACTGCTCCATGGCGGCGATCACATGGTGGCCGCGGTTGGGGTGCGCACCGGCGCAGGCATCCGCGATGGCGCGGATGTGGTGCCATGTGAGGTGCGGGCGTCTCTTGAAGGTATCGATGTGGAGCGCTTCTTCGATCGACATTCCCGATGCGGTGGCCGTGCCTTCGTAGAGGCCACCCACGCCCCGGTAGGTGGGGAGTCCTGAGTCGGCAGAGAGTCCGGCACCCGTGATGAACAGCACGTCGCGATCGCGCTCGATGGCCCGCGCGAGCGCCTCGAGGTTGGTGCGGTCCGTCGCGGACAGGGATGCGTCGGGCGTGTTCATCCGGGGCTCTCGGAAGGTGCGCGGGATTCGGGGGCGGCGTGGGGCTCGTGGGAGTGCCTTATCGTACGTCGTTCCTTGAGGCTGTGGGGCGGGCGGAACGGTCCAGCATTCGCTAAGCAATGGGGGCTGGGTTCGACTGCATCGGCGTGCCGTGCGTCTCGTGCGCGTTCCTGGAGGTTCACATGTGGCTCGCGGCACTGTTTTGGTCTTCGGCGCACGCCGCTCCCATCGCGTCGGTTCACGCTGACCATCTCGCTCATCCACCTCCACTGCCTGCAGCACGGATGGCGCGACCGTCTCCGCCCGACGACATCGCGCCTCCAGAGCGCATCGTGTTTGGCTACTACGCCACTTGGGCTGGCGAGCTGGTCGATGTGGACTGGGCGCGTCTGAGCCATCTCGCAGTCTTCAACGTCGACATGAACGCCGATGGAACGGTGTCGGGCATGAGCACCTGGGATGCGCTCGGACCCGAGGCGGTCGCACTTGCGGCTCCCCACGGCGTGCGGGTGCAGCTCACACTCACCTGCTTCGACGAAGACGTGATGAATGCGGTGCTGCCCGATGCGGGCCGCCGTGGAGTCCTGGTCGACACCCTGGTATCGGCCGTGAATCGCGTGGGGGCTGCGGGAGTGAGCGTGGACTGCGAGGGCGTCCCTGGCACTCTCCGCGACGAGCTCACCACGCTCGTGATGGAGCTCCAGGCAGAGGTCGACGAGGTCTCCATCGCCACGCCGGCCATCGACTGGACCGATGCCTTCGACAAGGCGGCCCTGTCGATGCACGCCGATCAGATCTTCATCATGGGCTACGGATACCACTGGGCCGGTGGCGACCCCGGACCCGTGGCGCCCCTTGAAGGGGGAGCGCCATGGAGCGTCTGGTCCCTGTCCGATACGGTGGCCACCTATGTTGCGGAGGGTGCCGATCCCGAGCGCATCGTGCTGGGCCTGCCGCTCTATGGCCGCACCTGGCCCACCACCGACAACCGTGTGCCGGGGACGGCCACCGCGAGCGGCACCCCGGTCACGATGGTCGAGGGCATCGCCCTCGCGAGCACCCACGGTCGAGAGTACGACGACCAGACCGAAACGCCGTACACCTTCAGCTCGTCGACGTCTCAGACCTGGTACGACGACCACGACTCGGTGCAGGTCAAGGTGCACTGGGCGATCGAAGCGGGCTTGGGTGGCATCGGCTTCTGGGCCCTGAACTACGAAGGCAACGACCCTGCCTTCTGGAGCATGATCACCGAAGAGACCACGGGCCTGGAGCCGGGCGACACCGGTGGAGCCACCGGTAGTGGTTCGGGCGAGGGCGGCGACTCCGGTGGCGACTCCGGTGGCGACTCCGGTGGCGAGTCGGGTGGCGGCTCGGAAGCAGATGTCGGCGCAGGATCGGGCGGGGGCACGGATACGGGTGCAGGGTCCCGCGACACGAGTGCGGTTTGGGAACCGAAGGGCACCCGATGGGGTGGACAGAGCGCATCTTGTGCGGCCACGGGATGGGGTGTCCTGTTGCTGTTGGGGCCCCTCTGCGGCTGGTATCGAAGTCGTCGCAAAGACTGAGCGGTGCTCGCCACAATGGATGCATTCGCATAGGTCTCGAGCGCTCCAAGGCGAGGTCGATATGCGCAGTCAATGGTTGGTGTGGGTTCCATTCATCGCTTTGTTGAGCGGCTGTCCCAAGGCTCCCACCGATGGCGCTTCCGAAGACAAGGCGATTCCCAACCCACCCACCGACCAGGTCATCCCCACCGATCCATCTGTGAAGATGGGCGTTCTCGACAACGGGCTGCACTGGTATGTGGAAGAAAACGCCCGTCCGAAAGAGCGTGCCTCGCTGCGTCTGGTGGTCAAGGTCGGCAGCGTGATGGAAGACGAAGACCAGCAAGGACTCGCCCACTTCCTTGAGCACATGGCCTTCAACGGAACCGAGAACTTTCAGGGAAACGACCTCATCAACTACATGGAGTCGATCGGCATGGAGTTCGGGGCGCACCTGAACGCCTACACGTCCTTCGACGAGACGGTCTACCTGCTCACCGTGCCCACCGATCAGCCCGAGCTCCTTGATACGGGTCTCGCCGTGCTGCGCGACCAGGCCGGGGGAATGCTGCTGCGCGAGGATGACATCGAAGACGAGCGGGGCGTGGTGCTCGAGGAGTGGCGTCTCTCTCTGGGCGCGGGGGAGCGGATCCAGCGCCAGCTGCGGATGAACGCCTTTCCAGGGCTCGGTTACTCCGAGCGCTTCCCCATCGGCACCGAGGACTCGCTGCAGAACTTTGCACCCGATGCGATCCGGCGCTTCTACACCGACTGGTATCGCCCCGATCTGATGGCGGTGATTGCGGTGGGAGACTTCGACGGCGCACGGGTACAAGCCCAGATCGAGTCCCTCTTCGCCGACCTGCAGAACCCTGTCGAGCCGCGCCCCCGAGCGGTGGTAGACATTCCGCCGTTCGACGAGGAGCGGGTCTTCGTGGTGACCGACGCCGAAGCCACCAATGCCTTCGTGCTGATCGATGACCAGTACGATGGTGCCGAGGGGCCCACCTGGCGGGACTATCACCGTGACCACCTACTTCCGAACCTGGTGTTCTTCATCGCCAACGAGCGGCTGGCAGACCGCTCCAGCAACGCGGCGGGTCCCATGGCTGGCGCCCAGGTGGGTCCGAGTCGCATCAACCGCGCCGAGGAGGAGACGTCGCTGTTTGTGGGGGTTCGGGGAGACCGTACCCTCGATGCCCTCACCGAGGTGGTGGTGGAGCTGGAGCGCTTGCGTCGGCATGGGGTGATGCCCGGCGAGCTCGATCGGGCCAAAGCCTCGGTGGCTGCGCAGTACGAGCAGTATGGCAAGACGGCAGAGACCACGGACTCCAACACCCATGCCGAGGAGCTGCAGAGGGTGTTTTTGTCGGGAGAGGGGATGCCGGGGATTGCGGTGGAGGTCGCAGCGGTCGAGAGCTGGCTGCCCAACATCACGGTGGACGAGGTCAACGCACGGACCGCGGAGCTGCTCGAGCGGGGCAGCCGGGTGGTGCAGGTGGTGGTGCCGGAGCGGGACGGCTTCACGGTACCCAACGTGGCACAGGTAAAGGCGGCACTGCAGCTTCCTCCGGATGCCGACTTGTCGCCGCTCGAAGACACTGCAACCGACGGCCCGCTGGTGGAACGTCCGCCGCCTGTCGACGGTGGTTCGGTGGTGGAGCGGTCCTCCGCCGATGCGATGGGTGTGGTCACACTCACCCTCGGCAATGGCGTTCGGGTCAGGGTGATGCCCACCGACTTCTCGGACGACGAAGTGTTGCTCGTGGCAAGCAGCACCGGTGGACTCAGCCTCGTGAGCGACGAGCAGTACCCCTCTGGACGGGTCGTCGGGGCCATCTTGGCCAACTCCGGACTGGGTGCCTACAACGCAGAAGCGCTGTCGAAGCGGATGGCGGGCACGCGGGCGCAGGCTGCCGCGGGTATCGACCCCAGCGGGGAATGGGTGCGCGGTGGCGCCGCTGCGGATGAAGTCGAGACCATGCTGCAGCTTGTCTGGCTCCACTTCACCGAGCCTCGCTTCACCGAAGAGGGCGAGGCCCGCACGAAGACGGAGCTGCAGGAGATGGTGGCGTCTCAGGAGCGGTCGCCGGCGCGGGCGTTTCAGCAGGCAGCACAGGATGCATTCGTGGGCCGTGGCCTTCGGCAGGATCCCATCGGGCGGGAAGACGTGCCGATGGTCGATCGAGCCGCTGCGGAGGCCGTCTGGGAGGCGCGCTTTGCGGATGCGTCTGACTTTGAGTGGATGGTGGTGGGCGATGTAGAGCTCGATGCGATCGAGCCTCTGCTCGCACGTTGGCTGGGGCAGCTGCCTGTGGTGGAAGGTGCTCCCCGGGAGCAGGTCGAGCCATCGAACCTTCCGGGCATGCTCGATGGCTCGCGGGAAGTCCTGGTGCAGAGCGGTCAGACTCCGCGCGCACAGGTGGTGGTGGTCTGGCACGGACCGAGCGAAGACTCCTGGATCACCCGCAATCGAATGGTGTCCCTGGCCGACATCGTGAGTGGGCGGCTGCGCGGTGTGCTGCGCGAAGACCTCGGAGGCGTGTACGGCGTCTCCCTCTCGGGCGGGGTGCGCCCACACCCGGCCGCGCACTACCAAGTCACGTTGTCTTTCGCGTGCGATCCAGAGCGGGTGGAGGAGCTGCTGTCTGCTGCACAAGACCAGTTCGACCATGTGATGCGGGACGGTGTGAGCGAGGAAGAGATCGCGGTCGAGCAGGAACAGAACCGGCGTGGTCGCGAAGAGCGCATCCGCACCAATGCTTTTTGGGCTGGGGCCTACGTGAGCACGCTGGTCCGGGGTGACGACCCCGCGGATCTGCTTGCCTGGGACGCGCGCAATGACAGCCTCACCTCCAAGGAGCTGCAGGCCCTCGCCCAGAAGGTGTGGGGTGGGGACGGCAACCGGGTGGAGGTGGTGTGGGTGCCCGAAGCGGGTGAGTGAAGCTCCGGTCTCGTTGCCCTCGCACTGGGTGTAAGCTGCAGGCATGAAGCCGTCTGAACGCCTGCTCACCGAGACTGCCTACCTCCCCTACCTGCCGCTGATTTACGTCGCGTGGTCGGATGGCGAGCTGCTCGACGCCGAGGTCGACCGCCTCCGCCACCTCGCGGCGGTGGAGCTGGCGCCGGGCATCGACGACGAGCCCGTGCTGGCAAGCTGGCTCGACCCGCACCATCCTCCCCGTGCGACGGACCTGCTGCGCATCCTTCGTCGAGTCCGGGAGGTGGCGCTGCGCCTGCCGCCGGGCGACCGGGCCAGTCTCGCCGAGCTGGGGGCCGCGATGGGCGGGGTGGAGGGCGCGGAGGCGAGCCCCTCGGTCTGGCGGGCGGTGACCGAGCTGCAAGTTGCTCTGGAGCTGTCGGGTCGCGATGCTCTGCGCACCATCCTGCGTGATGCGGGCGTTCCAGTGGTGGTCGATGCGTCTCGACCGCAGCGTCCACCAGCGTTTCATGTCGACCGCGGCGCTCTGTGCCGCTTCCTCGATGGCCGCCACCATGCGCTGCGAAACCGGCTCCGCGATCGTCTCGCGTGTCCACCGTTCGAGCGGCCGATCGAGCCGACGCGCGCGGAGTATCGAGAGCAGGTGCTCGCCTGGCTCCAGGTCCTTGCCGACGAGGGATACGGGGGCCTTGCCTACCCCCGTGTGGTGTCCAGTAGCGATGATCTGGGCGAATTCATCGCTGCTTTCGAGGTGTTGGCCGACTTCGACCTCTCTCTCTTGGTGAAGTTCGGCGTCCAGTTCGGCTTGTTTGGGGGCGCCATCTACTTCCTGGGTACCGAGCGGCACCACACTCTGCTCCACGACGTGGCGACTCTGCGCTTGCCGGGCTGTTTTGCCATGACCGAGATCGGGCACGGCTCAAATGTGCGGGCGCTCGGCACCACCGCCACCTACGCCCCGGAAACCGACACTCTCGTGATCCACACGCCCGACCGTGCCTCGTGGAAGGACTACATCGGAAATGCGGCATTGCATGGGCAGCTGGCCGTCGTCTTTGCGCAGTTGGTGGTGGGTGAAGAGCGACCGGGGGTGCACGCCATCCTCGTGCCGATTCGCACACCCGACGGACGCACAGCCCCCGGTGTGTCCATCGAAGACGATGGCTTGAAGCTCGGTCTCAATGGCGTCGACAACGGCCGAATCGCCTTCGACCAGGTGCATGTGCCGCGCACCGCATTGCTCGATCGGTATGGACGGCTTGATGCGGCGGGCACCTACAGCAGCCCCATCGCCAGCGCTACCCGACGATTCTTCACCATGCTGGGCACGCTGGTGGCCGGTCGCATCAGCGTGGCCTGCGCCGGAGTGGCCGCCGCGCGGAGTGCCCTGGCCATCGCCATTCGGTATGGCGATGCGCGCCGCCAGTTCGGACCGGCGGGAGCCCCTGAGCACGTCATCCTCGACTATCCCTCGCACATGGAACGGCTCCTGCCTCACCTTGCGGAGAACATCGTTCTCACCATCGCTCTGCGCGAGACGACGGAGCGGTACGTGCGCACTCGCGAGGGTGCGCGCAAGGCCGAGCCGGAGTCCGGCGACGAGCGACAGCTGGAGTCTCTGGCCGCCGGGCTGAAAGCGCTCGGTACCTGGCACGCGACCGGGGCCATCCAGGAATCGCGGGAATGCTGTGGGGGGGCCGGCTACCTCGCCGAGAACCGCTTCGCGGCCCTGAAGGCCGACACAGATGTCTTCACCACCTTCGAGGGCGACAACACTGTGCTGCTGCAGCTGGCGGCCCGTGGCGTGCTCACGGCCTTTGCGGCGAGCCTCTCCGGTCCGTGGACCGGAGTCATGCGGCATCTCGCAGAGCGAGCCTCCCACAATCTCGCGGGCTGGGACCCCCTCGAGCCCCGTCGCACCGATCCCGAGCACCTTCGAGACCTCGACTGGCTGTGTGAAACCCTGGAGCTGCGGGTGAAGCACCTCACCTGGAGCGCCGCTGGTCGGATTCGGAGCCGAGTGAAGGCCGGGATGGATCCGTTCTTCGCCACAGTCGACATCCAGGACCACATCCTGATGCTCGGTCGCGCCTGGAGTGAGCACCAGGCGCTCGGGATCGCTCGGGCGGCCGTGGCGGATCTGCCATTGGCCGATCCGCTGCGCCCCCTCCTGTCGCATGTGCTGCGGGTGCGGGGACTGGATGCCATCTGGACGCACCAGGCGTGGTTCCTCCGTCACGAACGCCTCAGCCCCAACAAGGTGCGTGCGCTGCGGGGGGTGCGGCGCGAAGCGCTGGAAACCTTCCGCACCGTAGCGGTCGATGTCGTGGGAGCATTTGGGTTCGACGATGCGATGTTGGGTGCGCCCATCGCGAGAGATCCCATGCTTCGGAAATGATCTGTCTGATGGGGTAATGGCAGGCGTCGGTGCGTCTGCCCGGCCCCTTCTCGTGGTCGGGACCGCGTTCATGTCTGCACCTCCCGAAAACCCACTCACGCCGGCGCAGGTCTTCGCCACCTGGTGGCCTCTGGCGGCGAGCTGGTTGTTGATGGGCACTGAGATGTCGCTCGTGAGTGCGGTCATCGCCCGCCTCGACGATGCGTCCTTTCATCTGGCGGCCTTCGGGGGACTGGTCTTTCCTTTTGCGCTTCTGATCGAAGCGCCCATCATCATGATGTTGGCGGCATCCACGGCCCTGTGCGTCGACCGTGCTTCGTTCCGAACGCTGCTGCGCTTCTCCACGGTGCTGGGCGCTGCACTCACGGTGGTGCATGCGCTGCTGGCCTTCACGCCGCTCTATGATCTCGTGCTCGTACCGCTGATCGGTCCCCCGGATGGTGCGGTCGAGCCTGGTCGCCTGGGCATGCAGTGGATGACCCCCTGGACTTGGGCCATCGCTGACCGTCGCTTTCACCAGGGCGTGCTGATCCGGTTTGGTCGCTCTCGCAGCGTGGTGGTGGGCACGGTGGTGCGCCTCGCGTGCATGGGCTCACTGCTGGGGGGTGGGCTCATGCTTGGCTCGCTGCCGGGCGTGGTGGTGGCATGTGGAGCCCTCAGCACCGGAGTGCTCGCCGAGATGGTCACTGCCCGCATCTTTGCTCGGCCGGTCGTGTCGGGTCCGCTGCTGGAGGCGGAGCCGGGAGCGCCCCTCACGCTGCGGCGGCTCCTGCAGTTCTACATCCCGCTGGCGATCACGCCCATCTTGAACCTGGCCCTGCTTCCGATAGGCTCGGCCAGCATCGCCCGAATGCCCATGCCCCTGGAAAATCTGGCGGTCTGGTCGCCGGTGAATGGGCTGGTCTTTTTGATCCGCTCGGTCGGCATCGCGTTCAACGAGGTGGTGGTGAGCTTGTCGGGTCGACCGGGCGCACCGCGTGTGCTCCGACGATTTGCTCTGGTGCTCGCACTGCTTGCGACCCTCGTGGTGCTGGGGGTGGCCTTCAGTCCGCTGTCGGCCCGCTGGTTTGCCCAGCTGTCGGGCTTGTCCCCTGAGTTCGTTCCGATCGCCACGATGGCGCTTCCATTTGCGGTGTTGTTGCCAGCATTCACGGTCTTCGTGAGTCTCTACAACGGGTTCTTGCTCCATGCGCACCAGACCCGCGCCATCCCAGAGTCGGTGGGAATCGGACTGCTGGTCTCCAGCCTGTTGCTCGTATGGGGGGTCTGGGCGGGCACGGTGCCGGGTGCCCAGATGACGCTCCTGGCCTTCAGCGTGGGTGCTCTGGCCCAAGTGCTCTGGCTGCGGTTGCGTCAGCCGCGCGAGATGGACTGACGGCGCGTGCAGCAAGCGCCGGCTGGGTTGCATGGGGCGGCTGCGTCTACACGCTCCGCTGATCGGGCACTTCCGGCGGTGGCATCCAGCTCGACCGAGTCCGGATAGGTTGGCCGGTTGCAGACGGCCAGGGAGTCCCTCATCGACTGGGCTGGGGTGGAAGGCGAAGTGATCCAAGAAGGCAACAGTGCCATGCCCGACAATGAGCCGAAGCCCCGGATGGTGGGTGACATTGCTCCGGGTGAGTCTGCCATCGCGGGGGAGGGTGACGCCCAGACCGGGGGCCATCCACTGCAGGGAGCTCGCCGCCCGACGGCATCCGAGTGCGCATGGAGCGGGCTTGCGGGCCCGCGTCTCAGCCTGCGCGAGACGGAGCCGCGGGAGGGCCGGTCAGTCGATGCCGCCCGCACTCACCCACACCCGGCCCAGAGAGTCGGGGGCAGCGACCACGATGTCGTCGAGGCCGTCTCCATCCTGGTCGCCGGGGTGTCCCACTTGACCAGCGGAGGTCTCTCCCCAGGGCCACAGGGCAGCATCGCTCGAGCCGAGGGACAGATCGCCAGCTGCGACTGGAGCGCGGAACAGGTGCAGCTCGCTGTTGCTCGGGTCGCCGATCAGCAGGTCGTCGAGTCCATCGCCGTCCACGTCGCCAGCGGTGCCCAGGCCGTCGCCCACGGATGCATTGGTGGTGGTGGCGAGGAAGCGCGTGGCTGCGGTGCCGAGGTCGACGGAGCCCGAGGCCACCGTGCCGCCGTAGAAGAGATAGGCGATGCCACCGCGGGTGCGGGGGCCGGCCGATGAAGTACGGGCACCGATGAGCAGCTCTGCAAGTCCGTCGCCGTCGAGGTCGCCTCCGCCGGCCACGT
>CAJWOS010000248.1 GCA_913044235.1 uncultured Pseudomonadota bacterium | reverse complement strand
AGGCAACGGCCGGCTGTACCAGCTGCTCCAGCGGAAAGACAACGCCTTGAAGCGTCGTGAAGACTTGCTCGAGAACGAGAAGCAGGACTTGCGAACCGCCGAGGCTGCGCTGCAGTCGCGACTTGGAGAGCTGCAGAAACTCCGCGATCAGATTCGCGAGATGCTTACGGAGCTTGATGGTGAGCGAGAAGAGCGGGTGGCAAACCTGGTGAAGATGTTTGAGAGCATGCGACCGAAGCAGGCCGCCGCCATTCTCGAAGTCACCGACGATGAAATTGCGCTTGAGGTTCTGGAGCGGATGAACCAGGGCAAGGCGGGAAAGACGCTCGCAGCGATGGATGCGCAGCGTGCATCGGACCTGGCCGAGCGCATCGGTCGTGCTGCGCTTGCACCCCCGGAGGAAGGATGAGTCCATCTGCACCGACCTTGCTTCCGACAGGGGCAAGCCGGGCCTCCGCGCGCGTTGGTTCCACACTCCAGAGCGAGGCGCGCGGTCCGGTAGATGCGCCGAGAACCGATGCGTCTGCTCCGTCCGACTCGAGGGCATCGGAAGCACCTGCGGACGAAGCGCAGCTTCGTCTGGTCGAAATACTTGAGGAGTTTGACACCTCTGGTGAGCTGAAGACGCACTTGAACGATGTCATGCAGGTATTGCAGGAAGTGGCCGCTGCGTCGGCGGAATCGCCCTTGCTCGACCCCGCTGCTGCCTTGTTGGGTGACCAGCCCCGACCCTCTTTGAGCCACCTGCTGGGAAGTGCGCAGACATGGGCTGGCGGGAAAGCCGCGGCAGGTGAGGGGAGCGACTCCGAGTCTCCTCAGGCCTTGGCCAATGCCCTGATGGGATTGGTTCAGGCTCGCCTGATGCCGTCTGCAACGCCTGCGAGCGCGGCGGTCGCTTCTCCATCCGCGGCGCAGTCTGGTGGACCGAACGTTCCGATGAATCCGTCGCTTGCAGCGAAGACGCCTGCCAGCGGTGCGCCATCTGTCCGGTGGTCCGTGCAGACCTCGAAGCCTGCCCCGGCTCCGGTCGCAACCTCTTCGAGCCCGGCATCCTCGGCGCCTTCAGCGGGAACCTTTGATGCATCGCCCTGGCTTGTCCCCTTTCGTGCAGAGCGCGGGGTGCCAGAGGCGCCTCCTGCGTTCAAACTGAAGCCGTCGTTGGCCATGCCCATCGCCGCTGCTGGGATGGAAGCTTCGCTTGACGCGACGGCAGACACGGGCGCGTGGTCATCCGCCAGTGCCTCCAAGTCTGCCGGTGCAGCAGCGCGAGTGGCTCAGCCTCAAGCGCTCGCACCGAATGTGTTGGCGACTGCCCCAGAAGTTCCGGTCATGCTGAACGAAAAGCCGCTTACTCGCCTGCAGGCTCGAGTGTCCGATGGTGAGCGTGTGCTCGACGTCGGTGTTGCCCGTGAGTCCGATGGCTACGCGGTAGAAGTCCGTGCACCGCGCGACTTTGTGGCGGAGATTCGAGAAATGGAGGGCGACATCGATGCTGCTCTTCGTGACGATGGTGGCGACGGGCTTGCTTCCTTCGACGCTTCCGCCGAGGATGAGTACGCAGCTCCCGAGCCCGATCCCATCGAAGCGCCTCGGTCCGGCGTCGATGAACCGCAGTCTTCCCAGCCTTCTTCCGACCCTCGCCGCATACTCGACCGTCGAGTCTGAGTTTCGCAGCCCCTCGAGGACGCCATGAGCACGATTGATTCTCTCACCAGCTACGAGTCTGTGGCCAACCAGCAGACCACCTACGGCGGCTCGGAGCTCGGGCAGGAAGCGTTTCTGACACTTCTGGTCACACAGCTTCAGCACCAAGACCCGCTGGAACCACAGAAGAACGAAGAGTTCGTTGCCCAGTTGGCCCAGTTCTCCTCGCTGGAGCAGCTCACCTCGGCCAACACGTCTCTTGAGTCGCTCTACATGGCGATGGCATCGATGAACAATGCATCAATGACCCAGCTGCTCGGTCAGCAGGTTCGTGCGTATGGAGACACCTTCTCCTTCGACGGAGAAAGCGCCGTGCCACTGACCATCGATGCCTCACATCAGATGGAGGGCGCAACGCTCACGGTGATGGACGAAACCGGACGTGTCGTCTACACCGAAGAACTGGGGCCCATGGAGGCCGGCGAAGCCGAGCTCTCTTGGGACGGCTCCACGATCTCGGGCGGCACTGCCGATGCGGGCGTGTACTCGTTCGCAGTTTCCCCTCGCGGCGAAACACCCGAAGACTTCGAGCTGCTCACCATGGTGACCGGAACGATCGACGGAATGTCCTTTGAGACCGGCACTCCTGTGCCCTCGATGGGTGGAGCCGAGATCGACCTCTCCGACATCATCGAAGTGTTTACCCCTGATCGCGAGAGCGACGCCGAAGCCGATGAGGATGAGCAGCAGTGAGTGCACCACCGATGACAGTCGAACCCATCGACTACGGGCGTCTCTTGCCTCGTATCGACCCGGCTGCGCGCGGGATCACCCCGTCTGCGCCCGGTACCAAGGTTCAGGAGGGGTCGGGGCACACCGCTTTCGAGCATGCGCTTGAGCGCGTCTTGGCGCCTGCCACTTCCGACCCGACGGAGTCCATCGCGATGGTGGAGGAAGGGGAGGAAGGGCCGGATGTGCACTTCTCTCGCCATGCTCTCGGCCGGGTGCAGAGTCGCGGGCTCGCACTCTCCGACGACGATCTTGAAGAGCTTGCCCATGCAATCGACACTCTAGCTGGAAAAGAAGCCCAGGAGTCACTGGTCCTGCAGGGTGAGATTGCATTCATCGTTGGTGTTCCCAAGCGCACGGTCATCACCGCGATGTCCCGCAAAGAAGCGCTCGGAAGTGTGTTCACAAACATCGACTCCGCCATGGTGCTTCGGTAGTCCATGACCTTGCTTTCCCCTTTCTCTGATAGTCTCACGCTGCTGACACAGCGGAGTTCTGTCTTTACGCTTCAGGCTGGACCAAGGGTCACGACCTCACGGTCGTCCTGCGGAAGCCTGTGTCTCCACGCCTGATGTTGCGTGGGTTCCACTCGCAGCGGCCGGCGCTGACGTCGCCAGTGCCGCATCCCCATTCGGAGGTATCGTGTCCCTCTTCAGCACTTTGAACACCGCCACATCCGGGCTTACTGTGTCCAGCTCCAGTCTCGGAGTAATCGGCGACAACATCGCCAATATGAACACTGTCGGGTACAAGGGAAGCCGCTCGGAGTTCGCAGACTTCTTGCCGCAGGATGTGTTTGGTCTCGCAGGGCCGTCGCAGATTGGTACGGGCGCTGGAATGAACAACCTCCAGACCCTCTTCGGGCAGGGCTCGCTGGAGATCAGCGAGAACCCTATCGATCTGGCCATCTCCGGTGACGGATTCTTCCAGGTCAACGATGGGGTCAGCGATTTCTACACCCGTGCCGGTCAGTTTTACCTCGACAAGGACGGCTACGTGGTCAACGCTCAGGGCCTCCATGTGCAGGGATACAACGCCACCAACGGCACATTGGGCGCGACGCTCGACGACCTCCAGGTTGACCTCAATGCGATTCAGCCGGCGACCACCACCGAGATCACGGTGAGCGCTACGCTCGACGCGGAAGCGACCGTCACAGGTGGCGTTTCTGCCCTTACGCTCGATGGGGCCAATGACACCCTGGAAGATGCCGCCAACGCTGCGGATTTTGCCATGTCGGTCACTGTCTACGACAGTCTCGGCGTCGCACACGAGGTCACGGTCCTCTACGAATACGCCGGATCAAACTCGTGGAACTGGTACGCGGTGGTCGACGGCAACGCAGTGACCGATACCACCACGGGCCTTCCGGCTGCGGCGGTAGAAGATGGCGCATTCGCTATCGCGAGCGGCACCGCGACCTTCGACACGGACGGTGTCCTGGCCGGCTTCACCGAGACGCAGACCTCGGCCTCGAACGCCTGGAACTTCACGGGTGCGGCGGCACAGGATGTTTCGTTCGACTTCGGACTCGACACTGCGCTTCAGGCCACAGAAGGAAACGTGCGGATGCTGGCTGGCGAGTCGGCACACTCGGGCATCACGCAAGACGGCTACCCTCCGGGCGATCTCGTCAACCTGGGCGTTGGAGCCGATGGTCTGGTCACCGGCCGGTACAGCAATGGCGAGGACATCATCCTTGGAGCCGTTGTGGTCGCGAAGTTTTCGGCGAATGCGGGGCTTGAGCGCGTGGGCGGAACTTTGTACCGCGAGACCGTGAACTCGGGCAGCCCCGTGGTGGGCGATCCTGGAACTGGCGGTCGGGGAGCGATCGTTGGAAATGCGCTTGAACTTTCGAATGTGGATCTTGAAGGTGAATTTATCTCCATGATCACGTCTCAGCGCACCTATCAGGCGAATGCCCGAATGGTGGACACCGCAAATTCCACCCTGCAGGAACTTGTCCAGCTTGTCTGATGGCTGCTGCGTCCGATGGGAGATTATTGGTGGGTGATCCCCCACCGAGTCCCCTGAGAGCAACGAGGCTGGTCACGAATCGAGACCCATTTGGGGCCAGCTCTCAAGTTCACTGACGCGCACTCCGATGACCCGGACGAGGAGAAGCAAAATGGACCTTGGAACTATCGGTGGATTGGTCGTCACGACGATTCTGATCCTCATTTCAATCATGCTCGGAAGCGACTTGATTGTGTTTTGGAACACACCGTCGGTATTGATGGTTGTGATCGGAAGCATCAGCATCATGTTCGTTTGCTTTCCCGGCAGCCAGTGTAAGAACGCGCTCGTCGTTGTGCGGAAGGCACTCTTCGTGGAGACGCGCAACCCTGAGCAGGTCCTCCAGCTCATGCGGGAAATGTCTGCACGGGCACGCCGTGAGGGCGTCCTCGTCCTCGAAGACATGGCGAGCGACCAAGAGGATGAGTTCCTGAAAAAGGGCATCCAAATGGTTGTGGACGGGCACGAGCCCTCCGCCATCGAGGAAGTTCTCTACAACGAGATTGATAAGATCACGGAGCGCCACAAGGAGGGGGCCGACTTCTTCGAGCAGTGGGGCACGTATGCGCCGGCCATGGGAATGATCGGTACCCTGATCGGCCTGGTCCAGATGCTTCAGTCGCTCGATGACCCCGGTGCGATTGGACCTGCCATGGCGGTTGCTCTTCTCACGACGCTCTACGGGTCAGTCCTCGCGAACGTGATTGCACTGCCCATCGCCCACAAGCTTGAAGTCCGGAGCGGTGAGGAGCTGTCTGAGAAGAACCTGATTGTTCAGGGTCTGCTTTCCATCCTCGCTGGCGAGAGCCCTCGCTTCCTCGTCGACCGCCTCAACGCACAACTCCCGCCCAGCGAACGCCTCTCCGAAGCGAGCTGAAGGTGGCCGGCTCCTGACCGAAACATGGTCTGGAGCGGCTGTGCGTTTCTGGTGTCTACCTGTGCAGTTCTGTACAGGACGCAACGTGGAGTGAAGCCATGAGTGACAAGAAGCAGCGACGAGAAAAGCCATCGGACGACGGTGGTGGGCCATCCGCGCCATTTTGGATGGTCACGTACTCCGACATGGTGACGCTTCTCCTCACCTTCTTCGTCATGCTGCTCGCGATGGCGAACTTTGAGGAGCCGGGCCGGGTTGAGGCGGTCTTCGAGAGCATCCGTCTCGCACTGGGCGTGGATGGTCTCGACGAACAGGTACTGGGTGTCGATCCCGTCGATCCACAGCATGAAGAAGACATTCAAGTCGAAAACAAGCTGCAGCCCATCATGTCTGTGGTGAGTGAGGCGCTGTCAAAGCATCTTTCGGATGACATGGTGGTGCTCACCAAGACCCCCACGGAGATACGGGTTCTTCTGGACGATCGGGTCTTGTTCCGGCCGGGCAGCGCAGAGCTGCACCCGTCAACGTATCTCCTACTCGCAGATGTGGGTGAAGCGCTCGCCCAGCAGCCGGTTGAAGTGAAGGTCGAGGGGCACACCGACGAGACGGGCAACGCGCGTGGGAACTGGGAATTGTCCGCCGACCGCGCGGTTTCGGTGGTGTACGCGATGCAGGAACGCGGGGGAATGAACGGTGCTCATCTCGAAGCCCGCGGCATGGGTCAGTTCCGCCCTTCCAACGTGACGAAGGGGCAAAACAACTGGGACAGGCGGGTCGAGCTTGTGATTCGATCGGATAGTTCGCTGGCCTTCGATGCGCTCTATGAGGTAGAACGCATCACGAACGGAGGTCGTGATGGCGGATGAAGCCGCGATGGAAGAAGCACCACCGGTAACGGAGAAGCGCCGCGGCCTTGCGATTCCAGTCGCGATTGGCGCAGCGTGTTTGCTGTTGGGGGTCGGTGGTACGCTCGCTGGCGTGTATTTCACGGTGGGACTGGGAGGCGAAACCGCCGCGGCGGTCCCGGAAGAAGGGGCGGCCGCGAGCGCGGTTGGAAGCCTTCCGGTCAGCACATCGATGACAGGTATCGAAGTTGTGCCTCTCGAAGTGTTCAAGGCCAACCTCAACGATGGAAGCGGTGGACGAAAGATCTCGCTCGACATCTCGCTGGAGGGCCGATCGCTCGACGGAAAGAGTCAGTTTTCGTCCAGTCTCAAGATCAAAGAAGCCGCCATTCGAGACACCGTGAACATGCTCCTGATGGACTTCACCTTTGCCGAACTGCGCGGCAGTGACGGTATGCGACGCCTGCGCGACACGATCCATCAGAAGATCGACGCGCATCTCGCGGATATGGGGGTCCGGGTCGATCGCGTATACTTCACGGACGTCCACTTCAACTAAGCGCAGGACCGCTTGATACCTTCGTCAGAGGGTCTGCGGTGGCTCTCGAGGCGAACATGAGTGATGCCACCTCCATCTTGCTTGCAGGAAGGAGCAAGGACTCCCAAGAGGCGATGCCCATCATCGAGGAGTTCTTGCGCACCGTGGGCAATCGGTTGCGGTCGAAGCTCGTCAATCGAACCTCCAGCGATATGCAGGTGGAGCTCAAGGAAGTCGGGATTCAGAGCGTCGAGGCGATTCGCCGGCGCGAGGATATGGCAACGGACGGCGTATTCGGACTCCTCCGGTTCGATGCTCCGATGCTCCCGGGGGTGGTCTGCCTGCAGCGAGGCCTGCTCACACGGGTGATTGGCGCCATGCTTGGCGATGGCCTTGAGTTGGAAGAAGAGCCGGCGGAGGAAACCAACGATGATGGGCCGCGGCCGCTCAGTCCGGTCGAGCAGCGCATCGCGCTGCGGATGTTTCGAGACTCTCTCCGCGACATCCGGGAAGCATGGCCCGACAGCGATGCGCCTGAGGTCGAGCTCGACGGGCAGCCAGGGAATGCGCGAATCATTGACCTCCAGGTGAGCGAAGAGGAAGTCGTTGCTGCCGACTATGTGATCGGTGCAGAGAACGACGAATATGGACGGATGGTCATTGGGATTCCCACCCAAACGTTGCGGAACGTCGGGCAGAAGCGGGAGCGTTCCACCAAACCCCAGAAGGCAGCGAAAGAGCCGAAGATGGGGCGGGTCATGCCGGTCGAGGTGGAAGTGGTGGCAGAAATGGCGCGTGTGCCCATGCGGGTCCGCGATTTGCGCAACCTTCGCGCCGGCGACCTGCTTCCTCTTGGCCCACTTGATGCGGCGAAAGTCCGCGTAAATGGTCGTGCGCTCCTTCAAGGTGAACCCGGTGTAGCCAACGGGCAGCGCTCGGTTCGCGTTCGAAAGAAAATCCAATAGGGTTTCTTACCGTTGAAGGACGGCGCTGTTCCGTGCTATCCAACGGATCCAACCGCCCGTCGCCAACACGAGGCGTCACGGAGGCTTGAATGAATCCCACCCCTGAGCGCGGTGGCGCGGAAGACGTCAACTTTCTCGGCGATATCCCTGTGGATGTTGTCATTGAGCTTGGTCGTCGTCGCATGGTGCTCAAAGAAATCGCATCCCTTGATGTGGACGATATCGTCGAGCTCGATCAGCCGATGGATCGTCCGCTGGACCTCGTTGTCGGTGGGCGTGTGCTCGCTCGGGGAGAGCTGGTGATGGTGGGGGAACGGGTAGCGCTGCGGGTCACAGAGCTCGTGGGCCGGGGGCAGGAGCAGTCGTGAAGTTGCTTGCGTCGGTCCTGCTCTTCGCTTGGGTGGGGGCCGGCGAGGCGCTGGCCCAGGATTCGTCGAACACCGAGCCCGATCTCCAGTCAGCGCAAGCAGAGGCGCCGCAGGAGGCCAATCGGGCTGATGCTGCAGACAACGAGCAGACGGGTTCAAGTGCACCGACGGACCCGCCCTTCACCGGGCCGTCGGCCTCTGAAGAGATGCCGGAAGCGGCGTCGGGCCCCAGCCCCGTTGGCGAAGAGGCGGCTGAGCCTGAAAATGCGACCCTCGATGCGCTCAATCGGAAGCTGCTGGGAGACAAACCCGACATCCTCGATGCGCCATCGGCACGTCGGATGGAGGAGATGGATCTGCCCGAGACGCCGGGTTGGATTTGGCCCATCGGGCTGACGCTCCTGGCTTTGCTGATTGGCCTTCGGTGGCAGCTGAATCGAGGCGGCGAGGCGCCGTCTCGGCTTCGTGTGGTTCAGCGAGTGATGCTGGGGCGAGATGGCAACCTGGCTGTGGTTGAGGTGGGCGACGAAGGCGACCGACGGCGCCTCCTCGTGGGGTACGGAGGGGGAGCTCCCCGATTGGTTGCCGAACTCGATGTGCCGGATGCGGCAGCCGATACGCCTCCGTCTGGAACAGACTCGGCGGCCCGGGGCTGGCAGCGTGCCCTTCGTCGTGCCCTACCTGCGTCCGGCGGTCAAGCGCCCGAGGGACTCCAAGGTGCGTCTGAAGCCCGCCTGCGTCCGCGGACCAGTCTGATCGCTGAGGTTCTTGCGGAACGAGATGCGCCGGAAGTTGCACAGGGGGGGCCATCCGGTCGGACGGGTCGGTCGGTTACGGTCGCTGGACAGCAAGAGTCGGTGGCATCTCCCGTTGTCGAACCTCCCGAGAAGGGTGAAGATGGAGACCCGACCGATACCTACACCTTCCGCGGATTGATTGGATGATGCGTTGGTTTATGCCCATCCTGCTTGCACTGCTCGTTTTGGGTGGGCTGGTCATGCCCGATGTGGGGTTTGCGCAGGACGCCCTGCCGGGTGCTGGGCTTGCCGATCCGGTGGGTGATGCGGCCGTAGAGCTCGCCGACGAGCTGCGCGACATGCCGGTTGCATCATCTGTGCGGATCATTGTTCTGCTCACGGCGCTGAGTCTGTTGCCAGCGATGTTGATCGTGATGACGCCATTTACGCGTTTCGTGGTGGTGTTCAGCATGTTGCGACAGGCCCTTGGCTTGCAGCAAGCGCCGCCGAACCAGGTCCTTGTCGGCCTCGCTTTGTTCATGTCGCTGTTGGTGATGCGCCCCACGGTCGATGCGGTGGTCGAAGAAGCCATCGACCCCTACATCGCCGGCGAGATTGAGACGGGGGAAGCGGTCACCAACGCGCTTGCGCCGATGCGGATCTTCATGTTGCGCAACACGCGGCGGACCGACTTGGCCACGATCATGGAGATCGGCCGCCTTGAGGCGCCAGAAACGGTTCAGGATGTTCCGACCGTGGCCGTAGCAAGTGCATTCGTCCTCAGCGAGCTGAAGACTTCGTTCGTCATTGGTGTGAAGGTCTTCCTTCCATTTCTCGTGATCGACATCATCGTGGCCAACATCCTTCTTGGGATGGGCATGATGGTCTTGCCTCCGGTCATCATTTCACTGCCGTTCAAGATCTTGCTCTTTGTGCTGATGGATGGCTGGAATCTACTCATTCGTTCGATGTCAGCCGGATTTTGAACGGCACCGGAGACTCCCATGGACATTGGCGAAGCACTCTTCTGGGGCCAGCAGGCCATTCGAACGGTCGCAACAGTGAGCGGTCCGGTATTGCTTGCAGCGATGGTGGTGGGACTCGCCATCAGCCTCCTGCAGGCAGTCACGCAGGTGCAGGAAATGACGCTCGTGTTTGTACCGAAGATCCTGGTGGTGTTCCTGGTCCTGGCCGTTGCCGGCGGCTGGATGCTCGATCACGCGGTCAGCTTTGGACGGCTCTGCTTTGAAGCGATTCCTGAAACCACCAAGTGACGCCATTGGCGTGTCCAGCGGAGTCTGGTCGTGATCTCCGTCACCTGGATCTTCACCACCGGTCTGGTCGCCACGCGGTTGTTGGGCATGCTCGCCACCATGCCCGTCTTCTCGCTCGCTGCCGACAAGCCGAAGATCTTTGCG